>CACXCK010000020.1 GCA_902766135.1 uncultured Erysipelotrichaceae bacterium | reverse complement strand
TCTTTCCATTTTTTACAAACTTCATCTAATGATGCCAGAAGGCCATCAATTTGTTCTTTTTCTTTGGTTCTTACCCCACTTGCAAATTTGTGGCCACCACCACCAAACTTTGAGGCAACTTCATTAATAATTGGACCATTAGAACGGATATTAGCACGATACATATTACTTTTTTCATCATAAGTAATAAATGTCCAGGCATAGACATCTTTGATAAAGTTAAAGTCATTTACTAGATTAGAGGCTGTTGCTAAGTCGACTTTGTATTCTTTAAAAATTTCATTTGGGATTTCAATATAGCCAAAACCATTTTCAGTAACTTTTAAATTCATACATAAGTACCCATTAAAACGGACTTCTTCAATTGGTCTTTCGTATAGTTTTTGATAACAGTCAGTGAATGGTAATCCCGATCTTTCAATTAGAGCTTCTACTATTTGGAATGTTAGTAAAGATGTATAAGGGAAAACGAATCGGCCACTATCAGAGACAATTCCTAAGAACAGATTAGAGGCTACGTTGCGGCTTATTTTTAAATTACTTAAAAGAAGCATATATGCTACCATTTGAGAGGCTGAAGAAGCCCCTTCATCAATCCACTCAAGACCACCAAAATTATCTTCTAGAGGATGATGATCAATTTTTATAACTTCTTTAGGGTTTAGCCCATCAATACCATCAACGCGAGATAGATTTGGAACGTCAGTAGTAATTAGTAAGACGTTTTTAAGGGTTTTATAGTCGACACTATCAAGGTTACCGAATTTCTTGAAACGGGAAACGCCAGCTCCAACAGCGTACACTTTTTTGCTTGGATAATTTTCTTTTATGGCATCTCTTAGACCTATTTGACTACAGATGGCATCAGGGTCTGGACTTGTGTGTCTTGCAATGACAATAGTGTCATATTTTTTTATTTTCTTTAATATTTTTTTTGCTATATCGTTGTACATGCGCAACCTCTTTCCTATAGTTATTATATAAATAAAAAAGAGAACTTGCAAGTTCTCTTTAACTATTCATTGATAAAATTATATGTGTCTCTTGCAATCATTACTTCTTCATCAGTTGGAATAACATATACTTTAACACTTGAATTATCACTGCTAATTAGTTGTTCTTTGCCTCGAACATTATTTCTTTCATCATCCAAGAAAATGTTTAATGAAGATAATGAATCAATAATAGCTTTTCTAGTACTAATACTATTTTCACCAACACCAGCAGTAAACACGATAGCATCTGCACCATTCATTTCTAGGTAGTATTCTGCTATGTAGTTAACAATTCTTTCAACATACATTTTTTGAGCAAGGATTGCTTTTTCATTACCTTCCTCAATAGCAGCTTCAATATCTCTTGAATCTGAAGATATACCAGATACGCCTAGGTATCCTGACTTTTTGTTTAAGTCGTTTATTACTTCATCTAAAGATTCCCCAGTCTTATTCATAATGAAAGGTATTAATGTAGCATCTATATCTCCAGAACGTGAACCCATCATTAAGCCTGCGTTAGGAGTAAATCCCATAGAAGTATCAATACTTTTACCGTCTTTAATAGCGCACAATGAAGCCCCATTACCAATGTGACAAGAAATAATACGGTAGTCACCACCTAGTATTTCTTTCATTCTACTAGCAATATAGTTATGACTCATACCATGGAAGCCATATTTTCTAACTCCATATTTTGTATACCATTCATATGGAACTGGATATAAGTATTCTTTTTCGTCCATTGTTTGATGGAAGGCTGTGTCAAAGCAACCTACTTCTAGAGCATTAGGAACTTTTTCCATGAATGCTCTTACCCCAATCAAGTTGGCAGGGTTATGTAATGGTGCTAGTTCTGATAGTTCATCAACTGTTTTAATAACGTCATCGTTAATAATAACACTTTGAGCATATTTTTCTCCACCATGAACTAGACGATGTCCTACTCCTTTAATTTCATCTAGAGAAGCTATTACCTTGTTGCTAATTAATTCATCTATTAAAGTAGCAACAGCTTCACTATGACTTTTAAATTCTTTTTCTTTTTTTGTTTTTTCACCATTTATTTTAATTGTATAGAAGCTTCCACCTATACCTATTCTTTCAAATGTTCCAGATATTAAAACTGTCTCTTCTGGCATTTCATACATTTGAAATTTTAATGATGATGAACCGGCATTAACGGCTAAAATTTTCATATAATCACTCCTTTAGAAATAATTATAATGCAAAAATAGGATTTTGGCTACAAAAAATGAGAGACTCATTTATGTAACATAGAATGAAGCATCTTACTCCATAATTTAGAGCTTGAGTAATTTAATATTCCCTCTTTGTATATTCTTAAACCGTATTTAAAAACAATAAAGGTTGTAATAATAGTTATTAGAGAAATAAGAAATAAGGACATTAAAGATATCTGACCTAGTAAGTACAAGACTGGAGCTAGTAAGAATGAGAGCATTGGAATATATGCAACAGCTTTAATAAATGTCGCTCCTTCGAAAGTTACGGCCATAATAGCTAGGTAATACCCTACCATAATGATTAACATTATAGGGGTTTGAAGTTGTTGGAAGTCTTCG
>CACXCK010000019.1 GCA_902766135.1 uncultured Erysipelotrichaceae bacterium | reverse complement strand
ATTAGCTATTGTCTTTGGAGGCTATGCTTTATATAAATTTATGAAACCGTCTAAAAAAGAAGTTCCAGCACAAGTATTTGAGATAACTAATCAAATAGATAGTTATGGTTATACTTTAGAAGATAGAGACACAGAATTATTTAAAACTAATTTTGAAGAATTAAAAGAATTACTAAATGAAGAAGAATATGATAAAGAAAAGTATGTTGAATTAATTAGTAAACTATTTGTTATAGATCTATATACAATTAAAAATAAAATAAGTCGTTATGATGTTGGTGGCCTAGAATATGTTTACGAAGGCGCCAGAGAATCACTTAAATCAGTAGCCGAAGAATCTATTTATAAAACAGTTGAAAATAACGTGGATAAATCAAGAACCCAAAAATTACCAGAGGTTTCGAGTATTGAGGTTTCATCAGTTGAACCATATACATTTAAAATGCCTGACGAAACAAGCAGTGAAGGGTACCGCGTAAAACTATCATGGGAATATGTGGAATCATTAGGTTATGATACATCGGGAACAATTGTTGTAATACCTGATGGCGAATTAAAATATGGCGTAGTCTACTTTAATTAAAAAAATAAAATACTTGAAAGTAATATAATTATTTTAGTATAATAAGACTGATAGAAGGAGTGTTTCTTATGCAAAGTAATAATTGGAAAAAGAAAGATACAGTAGTAACAATTGCTATTATCGTGGGCATTATTGCATTAGGAATAGGTGCCAGTTATGCAGTCTATACAGCGAATATTAATGGCCAAAGGCAATTAAACGAAACAAAAGCTGCAACTCTAAACGTTACATCAAGCCTAACAAGTGAAGGAACAAGCATTAACACAGACTCACTTGGTTTAATTGATGCTAGTGAATATGCAGAAAAAGGTGAATCTCTAGCATTTACTGTAACTAATCAAAGTACTTCAACTGTCAAAGCTAAATATACTGTTAATATTACTGATATGAGTTTATCTAAAAATCTCTTTAGTGAATACTTTAAATGGGCTTTAAAAGTAAATGATACAGTTGTAGCTACCGGCAATTTTGCCGACTCAAGCAAAGTAGCAGAGGGATACACTCTACAAGCAGGAGATGAACCTCTAACGGGCCTTACAAAGCCTTTAATCAGCAGTAATGATGCTAGAGTATTAGATATTGGTGCTACTGATAACTTAGTTTTATATGTATGGCTAGAAAATAGCCCAAGCGTTGATCAATTATATTTAACTAACGGATCATTCAGCGGTAAATTATCAGTTGATGCAACACCATACAAAGCAAATTAAGGCAAATAATAGCCTTTTTTTATTTTAACTAATATGTTACAATAATGAACGGATGTGGTAAAATGGAAAGAAATTATGGCTTGATATTCACATTATGTATAGGCTTATTCTTTTTAATAGGGTTCATTTTAGTTAGAACTATAAAAGATAAAAAGAAACTTACATATTTTTCAACAGGCATGGCCTTTATTGTTATGATTGGCATGCTTATATTTGATTTAATTCCTGAAATAATTGAATTAAACAGTGATGAATTATTAAATAAAAATTTCAGTGTGGCCCTTTCAGCAGGATTTATTATCCTAGGTATTGTTTTACTAAAATGCTTGGATATTGTCCTTCCGCACCATCAGCACAACCATAATGAACACGAATCCAAACATGAACATGAAGAGCATACCACTCACGTAGGATTAATGACCTCTATTTCCCTTGTCATTCATAATATTATTGAAGGCATGAGTGTCTTTATTATAACTTGTGAAAATATAATGACAGGTTTCATGGCCACAGTTGCCGTTGGCATGCATAATATTCCTTTGGGAATAGAAATAGCATCAAACACCGAAAAAAGCAAAAAAAGTATCGCCGATTACATAATATTAGGCTTACTTTTATTATCATCATCAATTGGTGCACTAATAATTTATTTAAGCGGTATAGAAATACCAGAAGTGATAGAACTAATCCTATTATCAGTTTCTTGTGGAATGATTATTTTTATATCTTTATTTGAATTACTTCCAGAAATAAAAAATTATTCTAAAGAACGTCAAATGTATTATGGTATAATAACAGGGATAGTTTTAGTTATTTTAATGATTTTATTAAAACAAGAATAGGAGAATTTTTATGGGAAGAGCATATGAAGTAAGAAAAGCAAGTATTCAAAAAACAGGGGCTGCGAAAGCAAAAACATACACAACATTTGCTAAAGAAATTTATCTCGCAGCTAAAAGAGGAACCCCTGAAATTGAGAGCAATGTTATTTTAAAAAGATTAGTTGAAAAAGCTAAGAAAGAACAAGTTCCAAACGATATTATTAAAAGAGCCATAGATAAAGCTAAATCAAATGGTGGAGAAGACTATGAAGTTGTCACTTATGAAGGATTTGGTCCTGGAGCTTCAACTTTAATAATCAGAACGCTTACAGATAATATCAATCGAACAGTAGGCATGGTTCGTGCCGCCTTTAACAAAATTCATAAAAGTTTGGGAGTAACTAATTCCGTATCATATAATTATGATTATTTAGCTATCATGATTATTAAATCCCAAGAAGAAGAAAAATTGTTTGAAGAATTACTAAACGAAGGAATTAATTTAATCGACTTTGAAAGTGAAGATGGTGAAATTACAATAAGTGTAAACCCTCAAGAACATAATAAAGTAAAAGATGTTTTAGAAAGAATCGAACCAAATATTGAATACATATACGATGAAGAAGGAATGTATCCTAAAGAAAAAGTTACACTATCTAAAGAAGATCGTGAAACTTTTGACTTATTAATTAAACTACTAGATGATATTGATGATGTAACTAATATTTATCATAATGTGAATTTAGATTAGCTAAATTCTTTTTTTTGCCTAAATTATTAGCCAATAAAAGGAATTGTCGTTTTTTCTACTATAAATAAAAGTAGGAGGGTACGATGGAAGATAATAAACTACTTGAAGAAATTGAAAATCTTTTACCAGAAATAATTAAAAGTGACTTACCATTTATAATAAATAATTCTGACTCTTGGTGGGATAGTATTAAAAAAGAATATCAAAATAATAAAGTGTTGCTAGAGTTCATTAGAGATAAAATGAGTAAAAAGTACAAAGAAACATACGAAGAAGAAGAATTAATAAATATGCAAAAACTATACCTTTTATATCCAAATAAAATCCCGGACGAACTCTTATCATGTCCATGGGATATAATTAAAATAATCCTCAACATTTTTAACAATGAAAAAAGAATGTTTTATTTAAAAATATATCAAAAATACAACTTAAAAAAAGATGAATTAGAAAAATATATATTACATGATTTATATGAAAAATATCTTTATAGCCTAAGAATGATCAACGATTATAACAAAATCATAAAAGAAGATATAATAAAAGAACTATTTACCTTAGAAAAATATATTTATGAAAATAATTAATGTCAACGACATTTGTTTTTGATATAATGGAACAGGAAAGAGGTATAAAATGAGTTTTAAAGTAAAAACAGGTATAAGTAACAGACATGTTCACTTAACAGAAGAAGTATATTACAAACTATTTGATGAAGAATTGGTTAATATAAGAGATTTGAAACAAACAGGTGAGTTTGTATCAGATAAGACGGTTACAATAGCTGGCCCGAAGGGAACAATTGAAGATGTTAGAATACTAGGACCATTAAGAAAATACAATCAAGTTGAAATATCTCACACAGATGCATTTAAACTAGGAGTTAATCCTCCGGTTAGAAGAAGTGGTGTATTAGATAATTCAGAAACAGTAACAATAATAAAAAATGAAAAAAGAATAGAAGTAAATAATTGCTGTATTCTAGCTCAAGCTCACATTCATATGAATTTTGAAGATTTAAAGACATACAACGTTCAAGATGATGAAGTGGTTGATGTTATAATTGATAAAGAACGAAAAGGTATTATCAAAGCCCATATTAAAGCAACAGAAAAAGGCGTTTTAGAATTTCATATCGATCGTGATGAAGCAAGTGCCTTTCTTCTTAACAATGAAGATGAGTTAGAAGTAATAAAATGAAATGGTTTATTAAAAATATCGAAATAAAAAACCAATTTGTTCTAGCGCCGATGGCTGGATACTCTAACACAAGTTTCAGAAAAATAATCAAAAAAATGGGAGCAGGTCTAATTTACGCTGAAATGGTAAGTGATAAAGCTCTTACTTACCAAAATGAGAAAACTTTAGGTCTTCTTAAAATGAGCGACGAAGAAAGACCCATTGCCCAACAAATATTTGGCAGTGACGTAGAAACATTTGTTGCAGCCGCTAAAATAGTTGAGAGTACAATGCACCCTGACATCATCGATATTAATATGGGATGCCCTGTTCCTAAAGTAGCTGTAGCCTCACAAGCTGGAAGTGCCCTTTTAAAAAATCCTGAAAAAATAAGAAAGATAGTTAGAGCTGTTGTTCAAAGCGTAAGTGTTCCTGTAACTGTAAAAATAAGACTTGGCTGGGATGAAAACTCGATTAACTGTGTTGAAGTTGCCAAGGTAATAGAAGAATCAGGTGCCAGTGCCATAACCATCCATGCTCGAACAAGAAGTGAAGGATACAGTGGCCATGCGAGATGGGAATACATCAAAATGGTTAAAGAAGCTGTATCCATTCCCGTCATCGGTAATGGTGATGTAACAAATGCCTATGAAGCTGAAAAGATGCTTAAAGAAACAGGCTGCGATGCGGTAATGATAGGAAGAGCATCGCTAGGTAATCCATGGATTTTTAAAGACTGTATAGACCTAATAGATAATCACAAAGAGCCGGTAAAACGAACTATTGAAGAAATAATAAACATGATAAAAACACATTACGAACTACTAAAGAAAGATAAGAACGAAAAAGTTGCTTTACTAGAAATAAGAAGTAATATTTTATTCTATTTAAAAGGACTCCCACATAGTAAAGATGCCAAAAATATTATTTCATCATGCCAAAGTGAAGAAGAACTAATTAAGGCCCTAGATGATTACTACAACAATATTAAAGAAGAGAAAGAAGAGCAATGATAAGATAACATACACCTATCAGTTGCTGTCTTTTTTTTATTGGCAGTCTTACTAAATAATAACCAATTTCAAAAAATAAAACACTAATTGAAGAAGCCATAATAGCTAAAAAATAAGAAGGATATAGATATAAAAAAGATATTGAAACCATCACAGCATCTATATAAGAAGAAATAAGAAGAATAAAAGGACCCTTTGATTTAGTGCTTTCTTTTTTAAAAAACGAACTAAGTCCAAACCACATAAAGAGAATACTTTTTAAATACGGAAAAAATGTCATTTTTGAAAAATATGAACCAAAAAAATGAGCGGCTAAAAATATAAATAAAGAGAGAAAAAACAATAACAAAAGATGCTTTCTAGATACCAATAACTCATTATTATAAAAGTGTGTTCCCACAAATAAAATATCTATACTAGCCACCATTAAAGATAGTACTAACATATTATCACCATGGTAGTATATGTATTATTTATAAATTTTGTAAGGCAAAAAACTAAAATTAAGAATATTTTTGTTGACTTTTTACATAATATTATCGTATAATCAATACGTACTTGCCTGTTTAGCTCAGTCGGTAGAGCGCACGGCTGTTAACCGTTAGGTCGTAGGTT
>CACXCK010000018.1 GCA_902766135.1 uncultured Erysipelotrichaceae bacterium | reverse complement strand
TTATATTCCCAATGGAAATTTAAGTTGGGGATTTTTTTCTTTAATTAGTTTGCGTGGATATCCTTCTATTGAAACATCATTAACTGTAAAATCATAAAAATCATCAATATCAGGATTTAGAACTATTCTAGGATTACAGTTAATTGGTTCGCGATTTAACATTTGAACAGCTTGATTAATATGTCTATCGTATATTTGAATATTATCATATACCCATGTAAATTTTCCTGGTTCGATGTGCAAGTGTCTTGCTACCATCATCATTAAGGTAATGTATTGAACTTGATTTATGCAGCCTGCTGTTGCAAAATCGCTGCTTCTTTGAACAAGCATCATGTCTAGGTAATCCATTCCATCACGCCCATGGCGAATGTTCCAAATAGTTTGAAAAGCACATGGCTTTAGGGCATGTTTTTCTTTAAAATCATCGACTTGCCATAAAGATATAATGTGTCTTCGACCGTCAGGATTATTTTTTAAACCTTCAAGTAGATTTCTCATTAAATCTCTTCTTCTTACTGTTTCGCCGTAGACTGATCCGATGGTACGATTACCTATGTCCCATTCATCCCACCATGTTACACCATACTTGTCTTTAAGTACTTCTAGATCATTTGAAGCATCTTGATAAATCCATAGTATTTCCCCAATACTACTTTTAGTGGCTATTGGTCTTAGAGTTGTGAGTGGTGACTCACCCTTACTTAGATCATATGTTGCCATGCCATGATTACAGCTTAACGTGTATGCTGGTGAACCGTCTTCATATTTAGGTCTTGGCGATTCATCAAAACAACCTTCTTGGAGAATACGATCTAAAATTAGTTTGTGATACATATCTCCTTTTGTGCCTATTTCATTACCTGAGTTATCAACTAAGCTTGTTTTAGTTTCGTTTGTTAATACTTCAGGATAGGTACTTTTTTCAATGTATAATGTTTTTTTTGAACGTATAATATAATCTCTATCTATTCTTTGCATTTTAACCTCCCTATTTTTATTATAGTATAAAACTTATAAAAGAAAAAGGAAAATTAATATCATTCTATTACAAGACGTTCTTTTAGCCAACTAGCAAACTCTTTGGAGTTTTGATAATATTTTAAGTCTTCATCTTTATTAGCATCTAAGAAGTCTATTATTTCGTTATTTTTGACAATAATAATTGAAGGGGCATATTTTACTTTTTCATAGAGTGATGTTTTTTTGAATTCTTCAAAAGGCATTTTTAATACATCTATTTTTAGGTCTTTCATAACACTTAAAAACACTTCATCACAAGGTATTTCAAAATTACAATAACTATTATATGTAAATAGTAAATATGTTTCTTTATCTTTTAAGTCACTTGCTTTGATATCTATAAAGTTTCCTTCATTATAGTATATACTACTTAGTTTTACTTTTTTATAGGTCGTATTTGTACACCCAACTACAGCAAAAGTTATAAGTAATAGAATAATTATTTTTTTCATTCTTTAACCTCAGTTAAAGTTTTAAAATCGATATTATGGTAAGTAACTTTCCAAAAATCGTATAGTATTTTACCATTTTCTTCTCTTTTGACGTTTATATTATTATTACCATTATAGAACCAGTATCCTCCAACATCATATATTTTATTTTCATCCCACCCTAGTGAAACAAGAAGATTTTTGGTCATGCCAGCATATCCTCCGCCTCCACACATTAAGAATATTACTTTATCTTTAGGGAAATAGTATTCTAATATATCTAATGATTCTTTGTAGTTAGCAATATATTTACCTTCTTTCTCGGTAAATAATGTGTGTCCTTTATAGGAATCACCTACTGCTTCTGGTAAGCCTTTTACCTCTGTTAAGTATGGATATGGTACTACCTCAAAACCTTTTATAAAACCTGATAGATATGAATCTCCTCCTATTGCTTCGTAGTTGCCAGGGTCTTTTAGCATACGCATATCCCGATAGACAGAATCGTCTCTTCCCAGATAATTATCAATTGTTTCTTCATTGATATTCTTATCAATACCTAACATTCCCCTTTCTCCTCCAGTTACTTCTGGTTTAGGAAGTGCGCTTAACTCCTCATTTTTATTAAAAATAAAATAACTTATTACACCTCCTAATAATAGACTAATAATTATACTTAATACTAGCCAAACATTCTTTTTCATAAAATCACTCCTTACGTTGTAATTTTATAATTATAATTTTATTATTACTATAATATGTAGGTTTAGTTAACTAAACTTAAGGTTGAATTATTATTTTATTGGTGTATATTTATTATTAGTGATAGTTATGAATGAAATATTATATAAATTAAGTAAATCAAAATTTAGAAGTAGTTTTCACCTAAATAATAAGATGAAAGAATATGTTAATAATAAAGGATTGGATGTAATAGAGTCACATGCATATGACTTTATAAGTAAAAGACTTGCTATATACCCAACACCTAATGATGGAAAGCAAACACCTATGAAGGGACATCCCGTATTTATTGCAGAACATGCGACAGCGACATGTTGTAGGGGGTGTCTATATAAATGGTATCATATACCCAAGACAAGAGAACTAAATGAAAAAGAGATACAATTTATTGTATCCCTTATAATGGAATGGATTAAGAAGGAGATGAAGTAGAATTATTTCGAAATCAGGTTATAAGATTAAAATAATTTCTTAATTATTAAGCATACTTTAATTCTGCTTGTCTTATAACTTGTTCGACAGCGCCTTCTCGTTTTACTGGAGGATAGTTATACTTAATTAATAATCTTCTTATGTTAACTCTAATTCGAGCTCTAGCATCTTCTCTTTTGAATGCATCTAGAGTTAAATTCTCATTAATAATTTCAACTAACTCTTTAGCTATTTGAACTAAAGTTTCATCTTTCATTAATTCTTTTATTTCACTATCAGCACCTAAAGCATCAAAGAATGCTTTTTCTTCAGAAGATAAATCATATTCATTTCCTTTTTCTAATTCATCTTCTATTTCTTTCTTTAGCTTAATCATCTCTTCAATGATTTTTTCTATATCAGCAATATCCGTTCTTTCATTATATGCATCTACTATCTTGTTAAATTTAGTAGAGAACTTTTCTTGTAATGTTAAATTTATTTTTGCAATATCGTTAATAGTAGATCTAATAGCTCTTGATAATATTTCAGCAGCTACGTTTTTATCTTTTAAACTTTTTAATTTATTAAGCATGGTATCACTTAACAATTCTAAACTATTTCCTCTAGATAATTCTCCAAGATTAATTAGTTCATCTTCTCTAATAGATTGTTCAAGCATTGCTCCAACATTTCTATTTATTTCAGATACGTCTAACTTATTCTCATTACTTATCTTTGATATAAATGATCTAACTGATATTATGAATAATACTTTATCTTTATAACGTTGTTCTAATATACCATTACATAGAGTATATAAGTTCTTAGCATCTAAACTGTGTTTCATAAATCTTTTCTTTTTATCTTCAGAACTTAATACTAAATTTGCTCCATCTTTAATTAGATTATATTTACCTGTATTATCTAGATTATTAAAATTAGAATAATCAAATCCATTTAAGATGCTATCAATAATCTCTATTTTATCCTTTAATGTATTTACTAATTCATCATTATCTACAACTTGTCTTTGGTCTCTAGAAGTATATGTCTTTAATGCATCTAATAGCCAAGCTTTTAATCCAATATAATCAACTATCAATCCAGCTGGCTTAGTTTTATATACACGATTAACTCTAGCAATAGCTTGCATTAAGTTATGTGCTTTCATAGGTTTATCTATATACATAACACCTAATCTAGGAACATCAAATCCAGTAAGCCACATATCTACTACGATAGCTATTTTAAATTTCTCATTAGGATCATCAGCTTCATTCTTGAATCTAATTTCCAATTCTTTTTTATCATTCTTTGTACCAATAGCTTTTTGCATTTCTTCTGAATCTTTATTAGATGGAGTAATAATCATATTAACTACATCTTTATAATCAGGTCTAAG
>CACXCK010000017.1 GCA_902766135.1 uncultured Erysipelotrichaceae bacterium | reverse complement strand
TAAAGCATCATCAATTATTTCACCAATATTAGTATCTTTAGAATGTTCTACTAAATATTCCCATCTTGCATTTTTAGGAACATAGAAAATATTTTCAGCAGTATAGCAATCTCTTACTTCTTCTAGTCCTGCTCCTTCTTCTACAAGTTCTTTATGCTTTTCTTCAAAGGAATCAGAAATATACTTTAAAAATATTAAACCTAATACTATAAATTTATAATCAGATACTGATACAGCGCCTCTCATCTTATCAGCTGCAGCCCATAGTTTATCTTCTAATTTTTTTAATTCTTGTTCATTCATTAACACTACCTCCAAAAATCATTAATTAAATCTTTTTATATTATATCACTTTTTCATTATCAATTTCTATATTGTTAATAATAAGTTCGTAGCCGTTACACTTATGATTGAACTTATCTATTGGAGTAACAGACATATTTATTTGTTGCATATATTTGTTATTCAATAAGTCTTCATAGTAAACTATAATTGCCAATTCTTTTTCGATATTTTTATAATTTTTGTTAATTTTGTAATTAAGTACTATATTTAACCAAATGTTTTCATCTTTCTTTAATATAGATTGGCATTTATCTATTTCATGTGTAATTGGGTATTTTGAATTTTCTTCTATTATTTTTATTGAAATGTGTCTAGCATGGTTTAATCCAATATTATCAATGTTTATATATAAATTGTACAAATTTCCATCTCCATAAAATATTATTGGTGTGCTTTCACTGCCATTTTTTTGATTTGTTATAATGTACTTAAAAATTGGTGCATTTTGAATTCTTTTATCATCATTATTGTTTTTTATTTGGTCTTCAATTTGAATTCTTGTCATTACAATAAGTATAGACCCACTAATTATAGCGGCGAATATTGATGGGGTGTATGATGAAAAATAGTTAAACCACCTGTCGCATTCTTCTTTATTACTACACCAGTGTAATGCACTAAATAAATTATATCTGTCAATATAATAGACTGTTATTGGTGTAAATATTATTAATATCGTTACAATAATTATTGTTCTTTCAACATATGAATCTGTTTTTTTATAATAATTATATAATCTTTTTGTCATAATAAACGTTATAATTGCTATTATGATTTTCACCAAAATGCTCATTTTACCACCTCTTTATAAGTATATCATATAAAAGTTTATAACTAATCATTAAGTTAAAATGATATTAAAAAAAGCATTGACTTAGTCAATACTCTTTTTACTTATCTCTTAATATAGCATTATATTCTTTTTCTAATGAAGAGATGATGTTATTAAATACTTGCATTACTTCTTCATCAGTTAGAGTTCTTTCTTTTTCTTGGAATGTTAAGTGGAAGGCAATAGATATTTCATCGTTATTTATTTTTTCTCCTTCATAGATATCAAATACTTCTGTGTTATCAAGTAATCTTCCACCTTTTTTCTTAATTGTATCTAATATATCTTTCGCTACTATGCCCTTTTTAAAGATAAAGGCAAAATCTTTTTCAATACTTGGATATTTAGATGATGCTTTGTATTTAATTGGTTTAATTGTTTTGTTTAATTTATCTAGTGATAACTCAACAACATAGATATCATCTTTTTTGATTGTTGGATGAACACGGCCAATTAAACCAACAATCTCTTTGTCTAATATTATTGAAGCTGAAATACCAGGATGTAAGTCATCATACTTATCGGCAACAAAGGAATATCTATTTTGAAGGCCTATTGAATGAAGGAGATTTTCTACTATTCCTTTTACTAAGAAGAAATCTATTTCTTTATTGCCTTGCCATGTATTAGTAATATAGTTTCCACTTAGTAACATAGCAATTTTAGTCTCTTCGTTGCGATTTTTATCATATGTTTTAGCTATTTCATAAATCTTAATATCCTTTACTTTACGTGCTTTATTATAGTCATAGACATTAAGTAAAGAAGGTATTAAAGAGGTTCTAATAACTGATTTATCACTGCTAAGAGGATTAGGTAAGACTAGTTTTTCTTTTCCTTCGTAATCAAATAGTTTAGCCATGTTAGGTGAAACTAGTGTATAGTTAATAGTTTCAGTTAAGCCTAGGGCGCGTAGTCTTTTAGAAATATATTTAACTAGTTTTAGATTGCCTTGGTATTCTCCACTTTTGTGATATTCAAGTGGAAGTGTTGAAGAAAGGTTTTGATAACCATATAGGCGTCCTATTTCTTCTGCTATATCATTTACGTATGGGTCAATATCAAGTCTTCTACTTGGAATAGTAACTGTAAATTCGTCTTTGTTTTCAGTATAAGGAAAGTCTAATCTTTCTAATTCAGTTTTAATATTATCATTAGTTAATTCTATTCCTAGAATTTTATTTACGCCTTCTTTGTTGAAAGTAACTTTCTTTGGTGTTTTATCAATATTACCAACTTTAATAGAATCTTTTAGAATTGTAGCATCTGCATATTTTTCAAGTAAGTTACAAGCACGATCTAGGGCCATATCAGTATACTCATATGATAATCCTTTACCCATTCTAATTGAAGCTTCGCTCTTTAGGTTATGACGATTTGCAGATAGTCTTGTTTTTATTGGATTAAAGATAGCAGACTCAATAAGTATTTCTTTTGTATTGTCATCTACATCTGTATTTAAGCCGCCCATAATGCCAGCGATACAAACAGGCTCTTTCCCATTTGTAATTACAATATCTTCTTTTGATAAAGTTCTTTCAACATTATCTAGAGTTGTAATAAGTTCATTCTCTTTCGCGTTTCTAACAACTATTTTATTACCTAATTTTTGATAATCAAAGAAATGAAGAGGTTGACCAAATTCAAGCATTACATAATTTGATATATCAACAACATTGTTAATTGGACGCATACCAACACTTAAAAGTCTTTTCTGAATAAAATCTGGTGAATCTTTAATAGTTATATTTGTTGCTATGCGAGATGTATAGTATGTACAGTCTTCGGTATCTAACTTGATAGATATTTTATCCTGAATACTTTCTTTATTCTCTTTAAATGTTAGTTCTGGTAAGTGTACTTTTTTGTTTAGAATTGTACCTATTTCATATGCAAATCCTATATGATAGTAACAATCGTTATTACGATGTTTATGAATATCTAGTTCGTATAATGTATCATCTAGACCAAGATATTTCATAGCGTCCATACCAACTGGGGCATCACTATCTAACTCCATGATACCTTTTTTATAGTTTTCTTCTGTTTCACTTTCTAGACCTATTTCAAAGGCAGCACAAATCATACCATTTGATTCAACACCTCTTAGGGTGCTTTTCTTTATTTCGATGCCATTAGGTAGTTTAGCGCCTGGCAAAGATACAATAACTTTTAGACCCTCACGAACGTTTTTAGCCCCACATACTATTTGTGTTGTTTCACTCCCCACATTTACTTCGCATACATGCATATGATCTGAATTAGGGTGAGGAATACATTTTACTATTTCGCCTACAACTAAGTGATCAATATTATTAGTTATTACTTTTTCAACATTAATACCAGCCTCAGTAATTTTTACTGCTAATTCTTTTAAATCTTCATCTTCGATATCAATGTAATCTTTTACCCATGATAAGTTAATCATTGTCTTTCTCCTTTCTATCAAAAGAAGGCATTTCTCTTAAGTCAGTATTATAGAACACTCTTAAGTCTTCTACCCCATATTTAAGCATGGCAACACGTTCTGCGCCAAAGCCAAAGGCAAATCCTGTCCAAATACTTGGATCATAACCACACATTTTTAAGACATTTGGATGAACTATTCCTGCTCCACAGATGGTAATCCAGCCCGTATTTTTACAGATGTTACAGCCTTTTCCTTGACAACTAAAGCATGATACGTCTAGTTCTACTGATGGCTCTGTAAATGGGTAAAATGATGGTCTTAATCTTACTTCAACATCATTACCAAATAAGTGCTTCATTAAAACTTCAAATGTTCCTTTTAAATCCGATAAAGAAATATTTTTATCAACTACTAATCCTTCTATTTGGGTAAATTGATGAGAATGGGTTGCATCATCATTATCTCTTCTATATGTTTTACCTGGACAGATCATTCTGATTGGTTCATTACCACCCTTGGCAATCATTGTTCTTGCTTGAACTGGAGATGTTTGACTTCTAAGAAGGTATTCATCTCCTTCAACATAGAATGTATCTTGGGCATCTCTTGCTGGGTGTCCTTTGTAGACATTTAATAGTTCAAAATTATATTTATCACTTTCTACTTCAGGACCGTCTACAACATCGTAACCCATACTCATCATAAACTCTTCAATGTCTTCTACTACACTTTCTAATATTGAAGGGGAACCAGTAGGAATACTAGTACTAGGAAGAGTTACATCTATTCTTTCACTTTCTAATTTGGCATCTATGATAGCCTTTTCAAGTAAACTCTTCTTTTCTTCATAAAATCTATTATATTCTTGTTTTAGTTCATTTAATTTCATTCCATATTCTTTTTTTTCTTCATTAGGAATACTTTTCATATTGATAGATAATTCTGTAATAAGACCCTTTTTACCAGTATACTTAACTTTAAATTCATCTAAACCTTCTAAAGTATTAATAGATTCTTCATCTTTTTTTAATTCTTCTAATATTTCTTTCATATATCCTCCTAAATTAAAAAATGAGTGACTTCCTTGTAAAGGACGAATCACTCATTATCCGCGGTACCACCTTAATTCCTAATAATAGGCTCTTTAACTCTTAACGCGAGTAAGACGTATTAAAACTCTTATGAGTGAAATTCGTATCTTTATTATTCAACAATACTTTCAGCTAATGTATTGTTCTCTTTTGATGAATAGTTATAAAGAACTACTAAATCATAATCAAACGTTTTCTAATGAACATTTTAACACTTTCTTAATGATTAAGCAAACAAATTATTGTAATTCAATACTTTTTAGAATATATTGGTCATTATTTTTAATAAATGTGTAACAGTATCTAGTTCCTTCTTTGATAACATCATCTATTTTTTTATCTTCATTGGCAAGATGGATATTATTTAGTGAAGTAAAGTGATTGTTATTCTTTTTGATTACGTTAACATATATTTTAAAGTATAAATCATCTTTGGCAAAGCCATTTATTTGATAGTAAAAATTGTTATCTGTACATGTTTTATAATTATTTTCTAAACTTTTAAATGGTATTTCTTCGCCTACTTTAGTCGTATAAAGAGGAATATCATTACAGCTAGGTAAATTGTTCTTTAATCTTTTAGGCATGACAATGATGCCACCAACAATTATGACAAAAACTACTAATAAGACCCCAACTATTAGGACAATAGTTCTTAATTTTTCATATTTATTCATACTCTCACCTATTCTTATTAAGTATAACAGAAAAATAACCAAAAATAAACCATATAAAAAAGGCGAATAATGTCGCCTAATAGTTTTCTGCTTTTAATTCAAAGAAACTTTGTGGGTGATTACATACTGGGCATACTTTAGGAGCAGACGAACCGATAACAACATGACCACAGTTGCGGCATATCCATATTTTATCGCCATCTTTAGAGAATACTACTTCATCTTCAATATTCTTAAGTAATTTACGATATCTTTCTTCATGATGACGTTCAATTGCAGCGACACTTCTGAATTTAAAGGCTATATCTTTAAATCCTTCTTCTTCTGCTACACGGGCGAATTCTTCATACATATCTGTCCATTCATAGTTTTCACCATCTGCTGCTGCGGCTAGATTCTCACTAGTGCTTGGAATTTCTCCACCATTTAATAATTTAAACCACATTTTAGCATGTTCTTTTTCATTATTAGCTGTTTCTTCAAATATTGAGGCTATTTGTTCATAGCCATCCTTTTTAGCCTTAGAAGCAAAATATGTATACTTATTTCTAGCTTCAGATTCTCCGGCAAATGCTTTTTTTAAATTTTCTTCTGTTTTTGTTCCTTTTAATTCCATAAACAATCCTCCATTCCTTTGTATTATACCATTTTCATAATAATAAAAGCAAGGAATATGCTTCCTTACTTTTGCATCGTCTTTTTTAGTTCATTCATAATGATACTAATTTTCTCTTTATCTTCGATTTTAATTACGTAGGTATCTTGCTCACTATAGTCACTTTCGAATATAGCTACTTTTGAAGCAATAGTATTATTGTTTTCATCAATTCCCATAACTAGGAAATATTCTTTATTATCTAATATTGCTTTATTTAATACTAGATATCTTTCTCTAGTATCCAAAGTAATAATACTGTTTGTTTGAAGCTTCATTAATTATCACCTTCCAGTAAGTCATTGAAACTTATATATTCTGTATCTTGGAATTCATCTTGCATTAAGATATCATTATCCATTGTTTTTTCTTCTTCATCTTTATTTAAGATGATTGGTTCTATGACATTATTAGCGTCTGATGCGAATGGATCATACTCTTTTGGTTCAATATCATTTATTTCAGGAAGTGGCTGGTTATTGTTTTCAATAGGAGATGTTTCGTTTTTTACTTCTTCTTTTTCATCATTACTTTCTAATAGTTCCATGTCTATTACTTTAAAACGATTAGGTACTACTTTTACTTCTTCTTTTTCAGTATTTTCAATTGGGGGAGTAGGTAATGATGGTTCCTCTTCTTTTATATCATCTAAAATATTAATTGTTTCTATTTCATCTACTGGTGGAAGATATTCATTTGGAATTGTAAATTCGCTTCTAAGATCTTCTACTTTTTCTTCTTTTACTGGTGTTTTAGCAAGCACTTCTGGTGTTTCAATGGCAACTTCAATTTGATCTAGTATTTCAGATGCCCCAGCACTATATTTTTGACGATGTTTTAAAGCTTCAACATCGTCATCCAAACATTTCAATATTTCACGATCTTTTTCAATATTTAAAATATCTTTAGGATTATTATTTAAAGCTTCTTTTCTTTCAATCTTATTTATTTGTTCATCTAACTTAATAATTTCTTTTTTTAATTTTTCAATGCCATCCTCTTCAAGTGTTTTTGACTCAATAACTCTGTTTTCCAAGTCATTTTCGAAACTATTTAGTATTTCTACTACTAAGCTATACTCTTCTTGTTTTTTTAGTAAGGCAGCTTTAAGACTTGCTTGTTTCTTTGGTGACTTATTATCGTTTTCTTTATTTAAAACATTTTTATATATTTCAATGTCGTTTGCTAGTTCTTCTTTATATTTTCTTGTATCTTCTACGTATCTTACTAAATTTTTTACTTCTTCATCATCAATCTTATTAATTTTTACATTTAACTCTTCGATTTCTTTTTCTTTCTTTTTCTTTTGTTCTTTTAAATATTCTATTCTTAAGGTTACAATCGAATTGTCTCCAACATCATAGCTTTTATTATTTATTTGACTTGCAAATTCATCTCTTTTATTGGTAGCTTTTTCTAACAATGATGCAATCTCACTTAGAGGCGTATCCATGTAGTCTTTGGCTTTAACTATTGTAACTAGTTCTTTTATTTTTTCTAGGGTGCTTGTCTTATCGCTTTCTAAATATAACTCTTGAGCTTCATGGCCAATGTAGGCAGGATCTGTAATAATAGCAATTCTTCTTGTTTCAAGACGATCTAATTCTTCTTTATATTTTTCTAATAATCTTTCATCTTTTTGACGATTTTTTTGATCAATATAGGATTTAGGATTTATAAGTGATTCAGTAATGATGGCAAGTTTACTATCTAAATCTTTAAGACGGTTTTCCAAATCGTCTCTTTCAATACCTAAATCTTCAATTTTTTTAACAACTCTATTATATTCTTGTTGCTTTTCTTTTTTTAGGTTTTCTTTTTCTTTAATTGTATTATGATTTTTATCTAGAAGTGTTTCATAGAATCTATATGATTCTTTATTAGAAGAATTGGTTTTCATTTTTAATTCTAGTGATTCAATAAAATGACGAGATTGTTTTAACTCATTTTCTACTTCTGTTAGTGATTCATGACAAGATTCTTCTTCTTTAGATAGTTCTGTTATTGAATCTTTTATTTCTTCTAAGTCTTTACTAGCGATTACACGTCTATTTTCAAGACCCATCTTGGTGTTTTCATCAACAATTTTTTCATTAGAACGTGTATAGTTAAAATCAGAAGATAATTTTTTCTTTAAATCATTTATTTTGTTTTTTTCTGATTCTATTTCACTGTCTACAACATTTAATTCTTCATTTAGTGTTTCGTATTTGTTTGTTGTTCCTGACATTTCAACTAGTAAATCAATTTTTTCAATAACTTCTTTTTTCATGAGTGTCAACCTCTCTTTTTTATTCTTCTAACTATAATATATCATATCAAATTATTAAAGAATTGTAAATTAAAATAAAGTAAAAATAAATAAATTTATAAAAAAACAGAATAACGTTTGTTATTCTGAAAAATGATTATTTTATTTCGTAAGATGTGCCTTCTCTAGTGTCTTTTAGAATAATTCCCTTTGATAGAAGTTCATCTCTGATTTGATCTGATAAAGTATAATCTTTATTTGCTTTTGCCTCATTTCTTTCTTCTATTTTACTTTCAATATATTTAATTAAATCGGAATCAACTTCTTTTTCTTTTGTAAGGTCTAGAGATAATACTTTATCCCATGATTTTATAAGTTCGTATTTAGTTAGATCGTTAGTATCAGATTTTAGAAGTTCGTACACTAAAGTCAAAGCATTTGCGGTATTTAGGTCTTCGGAAATAGCTTCTTTGAACTTGTTATCGAATTCATTATACTTATCAGCTAAGATTTCGCCTTCTTTGGATAGAGATGATACTCTACTTTTTAGTTTTTGATAGCTTTGAGTTGCGTTATCAAGTATCTCATCACTGAACACTAATTGTTTACGATAGTGACTGGTTAAGCATAGATATCTATATGCTAGTGGATCATATCCTTTTTCAATTATACTGGTTAGAGTTAAAAAATTACCTTCACTCTTACTCATTTTACCTGTTGCAACATTTAAGTGTTCGCCATGTACCCAGTAATTACACCACTTATGACCTAAGTAAGCTTCACTTTGGGCTATTTCGTTGGTGTGATGTGGGAAGATGTTATCTACTCCACCACAATGGATATCTAAGTATTCGCCTAAGTTAGAAATAGAGATACCAGAACACTCTATATGCCAGCCAGGATATCCTACACCCCAAGGGCTTTCCCATTTAAGTTCTTGATCATCAAACTTTGACTTAGTAAACCATAAAACAAAATCAGCTTGATTCTTTTTGTTATCGTCTTCTTCAACACCTTCTCTTACACCAACAACCATTTCATTTATTTTGTGATTTGTAAGTTGATAATAGTCTTTTAGTTTAGAAGTATCAAAGTAGATATTTCCTCCCGCTTGATATGCATAGCCATCTTCTAATAATTTAGTAATCATTTTAAAATACATTTCGATATTTTCAGTAGCTGGAGAGACGATATCAGGCCATTTAATATTTAACTTTTCTGTGTCACGCTTAAATGCTTCGGTATAAAATCTAGTAATATCTAAAACACTTTTATGTTCTTTTTTAGCACTAGAAACCATCTTGTCGTCACCAGAGTCGGAATCACTCGTTAGATGGCCTACATCAGTGATGTTCATACATCGAGTTACCTCATACCCTAGGTATCTTAATGTTTTTTCTAGGATATCTTCAAAGATATAAGTTCGCAAATTACCAATGTGTGCGAAGTTATATACCGTTGGTCCACATGTATACATCTTAACAATGTTTTTTTCATGTGGAATAAATTCTTCTACTTTATGACTTAAAGTATTATAAATTTTCATAAACATCACCTTTCTGGTATTTATTATATACTAAAAATATACTAAAATAAAGAAAAAATAGTCCTTCTCTAGTGAAGGACTATTAGATAATTTTCTTGCTTTGACCAAGAAAATGTATAATTGTAATATAAATTAATACTTGTGTACACGCTTTAAATATATATTACGTGTTATATATTAGCATATTAATAATTAAAATGCTATAGTTTTTTAATTAAATGTTAGCCTT
This sequence comes from uncultured Erysipelotrichaceae bacterium, assembly GCA_902766135.1. Lineage (GTDB taxonomy): Bacteria > Bacillota_I > Bacilli_A > RF39 > UBA660 > Ventrenecus. The sequence continues at coordinate 910 of CACXCK010000017.1, read as the reverse complement.
TATATCCACCACAATTGGAATAATCGTAGTTATTATCAATATCTGTTACGTCAGAATTACGAAGATTATGATCTTGATCTTTAATAGCAAATCTATCTCCTTTTAACCATCCTCTTACTTCTATATATTCATCTTCTGTAACGCTAACAAGAACACTTCCCTCAAAGTTATCTTTGTTATCCCAACGGCCTTTTAAGCCATCAGGAACATTTACATTAATGTTGTAGCATTTAAAACCATTTGGCATTATATTATTATTCATCACGTCCATTTGAGCTTGCAATGCTCCTGCTTCTAGTAAACTTAAGAACTCATTTCTAAAATTACCAATTCTAGCCTTAGTTATTGGATTAGTATATTCATACTCTTCATCTTCGTCATAATCATATTCGTATTCATAATCATCTTCGTCGTAATCATATTCATTTTTTACATGAGTGATTAGTTCATTTTTTAAACTTTCCATATAATCCAATAGTCCACTTAATGATGAATTTGATAAAGCCGAATCAATTCTTTCTTCAATATCTGCAAATTCTTCACCACTTGCATCTTCAAGGTTTACGGCATTACCTTCTATAGAAGGAATAGATGCACCAACTTTAATGTTATTGGAAAGAGCCAATTCAGCATTAAAGTTTACTTCTTTACTTGTGACATTTAACCCAATCTTTAGAGTACTATCAAGAGCATTATTGTTATTGTTTATTAGAGCCTCAACAGTGATCTTGTTTACTGATTCTCCATTGTCCATGATTAATTCTATTTTATTACTATTTTCGTTAACATTAGTTATGTTTAAAGTATATTTATATTCTTCAATTTCAGTTTTAATTGTATATGTTTTAGTATTCTTATCGTAGTTTACTGTACCATTTAGTTCCTCGCCGTCACTAATTATTTTAAATGT
>CACXCK010000016.1 GCA_902766135.1 uncultured Erysipelotrichaceae bacterium | reverse complement strand
GAGCAGGAGAGATTTGAACTCTCGCGCCGGTTACCCGACCTACACCCTTAGCAGGGGCGCCTCTTCAGCCTCTTGAGTACTACTCCATCACCAAGTGGTTACTTATCAAGTTTACTATGAAATAAATAAATAGTCAAGAATTATTTGCTTTTTTCTTTATAAACGCTCGTTTTAAAGACACAATCTACTCTCTGGATTATTAAACTAAAAAAAGGCTTTATGCCTTTATTTATCTGTTGAACCAAAGCCTCCAGTTCTTTCGCTTGTTGCTTCATCATTATCTGTTACTAGGTACTTTTGGAATATGCCTTGACCTATCGCTTCACCTTTATGGATAGTTATATCTTCTTTTCCTATGTTATAGAATGCAAACATGATATGGCCATCGTTATCTGGATTCCCATAGTAGTCAGAGTCAATTACCCCGACACTATTAGCTAGTATTAAATCTTTTTTCTTGGGATTGGAACTACGATTATAAATATATAATACTTCATCCTTTTCCATATAGGCTTTAATGCCTGTCGGGATAAGCGTCGGCTTTATACCAGGTGCAAATTTAGGTATCGTTGTATCTTCGATGCATTCAATGTCATACCCAGCGCTGTATTTTGTTTTTCTTACTGGTAAATTTACGCCTTTATTTTCAAAACCTTTGGCTATTTCAAATCCTCTACTCATATATTACTACTTCTCCTTTTTTGCGTGTTTTTTTAATATCAATTACTCTTTGATTAGAACTACCTTTCCATTTTAGACGAGGGTCTCTTAGTTCATCAACATACTGTCCATCTACTAAAACATCAATATAAGCCATTATTTCTTTGTCTTTCTTGGCTTCGTATGTATTGCCTGTCCACACCCATAAAGTTTTATCTGGATAGATACTTTTAAAGTCTTTCGCTAACTCTGTTACGCCTTCAATATTTCTATCATCTAGAGGTTCTCCTCCTAATATAGATAAACCTTTTATATTTGGGTTACCGCATAAATCTAGGACTTGTTTTTTTATTTCTTCCGTGTAAGTATTTCCACCAGAGAAATCCCATGTTTCGGGATTGAAACAATTTTTACAATGAAATGGGCAGCCTTGCATAAATATGGATACTCTAAGGCCTGGGCCATTAGAGATATCCATTTTTCTTACTTTTGCATATCTCATGCTGTTTGAGCAGAGTCAGCGTCTTTGTTATCAATATGAAGAACTCTCTCTTTTATTTCTTGGGTTCTTCCTTTATTCCAGAAGTTTGAGCCAATATAGCCACATGTACGGCGGGCAACATTCATTTTATCGTGATCACGGTTACCGCATTCTGGACAATACCATTCTAGATTATCGTCTATTAATATTTCCCCTGTGTAGCCACACACTTGGCAATAATCACTCTTGGTATTTAATTCAGCATACATAATATTATTGTAGATAAATTCGATTGTTTGCATTACCACGTCTAAGTTGTTTTCTAGATTTGGTGTTTCAATATATGATATGGCACCTCCTGGGCTTAGTTTTTGGAATTCACTTTCTAAGGATAGTTTAGTAAATGCGTCTATTTCTTCAAATACTGGCACATGATATGAATTGGTTATGTAATCACGATCTGTAATACCTTTAATAGTACCAAACCTTTCTCTTAGAGCTTTGGCAAATTTATAAGTTGTTGATTCAATAGGAGTTCCGTATACTGAATAGTCAATGTTTTCTTCTTCTTTCCATTTTTTACACAAGTCGTTCATGTGTTGCATTACTTTTAGGCCAAATTCTTTGCCAATGCCATTATCTGTATGGCTGTGTCCTGTCATATATTTAACGCATTCGTATAGTCCTGCGTATCCTAAGGAAATAGTTGAATAACCGTTATGTAGTAAATCATGGATAGATTCACCTTTTTCTAGCCTTGCTAGGGCACCATGCTGCCAAAGTATTGGCGCAACATCACTTGTTGCTTGTGCAAGACGTTTATGGCGAGCTTGTAGAGCACGATGACAAAGTTCTAGTCTTTCATCAAAAATGTGCCAGAATAAATCCATGTCTTTATCACTTGATAGTGCTACGTCTGGTAAGTTAATTGTTACAACACCTTGGTTAAATCTTCCATAATACTTTCCTTTTCCTGGAACATAGTTTTTAGCCTTAGCTACATTACCTAGGCTTATTGAGCGGTCTGGAGTTAGGAATGAACGACAGCCCATGCATGGGTAACACTCCCCTTCACCATATTCATTTTTCTTTAATTCTTTCATTATTTTTTCGGATATATAGTCCGGAACCATTCTTTTGGCTGTGCATTTAGCTGCAAGTTCAGTTAGATAATAATATTTTGAATCTGGATGAATGTTATCTTCTTCTAAGACATATAGAAGTTTAGGAAATGCCGGAGTGATATATGCTCCAACTTCATTTTTCATACCCACAATTCTTTGACGCAAGAATTCTTCAATAATCATGGCTAGTTCTTCTTTATATTCATCTGTTTCACCTAGGTACATAGCAACACTTAAGAATGGGGCTTGACCATTTGTTGTAGTCATAGAGTTAATTTGATATTGGAAAGTTTGAACACCATCTTCTAGTTCTTTTTTTAAATCTTCTTGAACCATTTTTTTCTTTTGAGAGTCTGATAACTTGTAGTGACTATATTTTTCTTCGTAACGTTTTTTAGAATCTCTTAGGAATGGGGCTAGATGAGTAAGAGAAATTGTACATCCTCCATATTGACTAGATGATACCGCTGTAATAAGCTGAGTTGCAATAGTCATAGCAGTTAAGAAACGATGTGGTTTTTCAATCATTACTCCATTTATATTCGTACCATTTTGAAGCATATCTTCTAAGTTTATTAAGTCGCAATTGTGTAGGGCGTTTTGTGCAAAATAGTCGGCGTCGTGGAAATGAATAATCCCAGCATCATGTGCTTCTACAATATCCTCAGGTAGTAAAAATCTTCTTGTTATATCTGTTGAAGTAATACCCGCTAAATAGTCTCTTTGAACTGTTACAACGGTGGCATTTTTATTTGAGTTTTCTGTGTTCCAATACTCATTTTCACCATTTATTAATTCTTTAATAGTTCTATCTGTTGTATTAGATTTACGAACAAGTTCTCTTGTGTAACGATATGTAATATATTTTTTAGCAAGTTCATATTTTCCTAATTTCATTAATTGAAATTCAATAATATCTTGAATATCTTCAACAAGCATTCTTCTTTTATTTAAGCCTTCAATGTACTTAATAATCTTCTTCATTTGTTGTTCTGTTGCTTGTTCTTCTTCAGCTACTTCAGCATTTGCTTTAGTAATCGCGTTAATAATTTTTTGTGGATCATAATCAACAATATGTCCATTTCTTTTTACTACTTTCATTCTAAATCCTCCCTTTATTAACAAAATCATCTTAGCGCATTTTTTCTAATATGTATTGTTGCAGTTGCAACTATTTAACAAAAAATGTATAATGAGTTTAGAAAGGCTAGATTTTATGGCAAATGTATTTGAAAATTTATCTGTCAAAGAAAAACGTAAACTAATGTATACTATGAAAGTTGATTCAATGAAAGTTAAAAAGGGAGCGTCTTTGATTAAAGAAATACGCGGAGATATTATCGGTATTGTAGATGAAGGAACTATTGAAATAAAAAGAACTAATGCGAATGGCATTACTACAGTTGTTGAAAGATTAGAAGAAAACGATTTGTTTGGTTCCACTATATCTTATATCGATAACGAAGAATATGATATTGTCGCAAAGGAAGATGCTAGTTTATATTTCTTCAATTATAAGGATATTGTTAACTATAGTGAGATGCACAGAGCTTATTATCAAAAGTTTATGAAAAACTTATTTATTATCATGGAAGAAAAAATAAGAAGAAAAAACGAAAGAATTCAACTTTTAACGCAAAAAACAATACGTGAAAAAATATTGTCTTATTTTGAAATAATGAGTACCAGAAATAACTCTAAGACGATATATCTGCCCTTTGGTTTTAGTGAACTTGCTGATTATTTAGCTGTTAATCGCTCAGCTTTAATGAGGGAAATTAAGTCTCTAAAAGAAGAAGGCTTTATAGAGTCTAAAAACAAAAAAATTAGGTTATTATATTATAATACATCATTTTCCAAGAAGCTATAGTATTTATTATCACCTATTATGATGTGATCCACTAAAGGTATACCTATAATTAGGCCCGCTTCTTTTAACCTTTTTGTTGTATATTCGTCTTCTTTGCTCGGATTTGGATTACCAGATGGGTGATTATGCAGGCAAATGATCTTTATTGCGTTCACTAAAATCCCTTCTTTATATATATCTCTTACGTGAACAAGGCTTTGGTTTGCTGTGCCAGTAAATATAATTTTGCTTTCTAATATTTCATTTTTACTATTTAGAAATATTGCTATCATTTTTTCTTGGGTTTCATATTTAAAGAAAATTTCAAAGTAGTCAAAAACATCTTTAGCATTATTGATTATATTTTTTTTAAATACTTTTTTATAGCCCATTCTTTTACCTAGTTCAATAGCACTTAATAATGTAATTGCTTTTACTTCACCTACACCTTTAAAGTTAGAAAGACTTGAAAGACGTAAATCAGTAATGTTTGGCAAACTATCTAAGTATTTGGATATTTCCATTGCTAATTCTTTTACAGATTTATTCCTCGTCCCTGTTCTTAAAAGGATTGATAGTAAATCTACAACACTTAGTGTTTCAAAACCATATTTTTTGGCTCTTTCACGTGGCTTTTCTTCATCAGGCATATCTTTTATTAGATAACTCACTTTTCAGTCACCAAGCCTATAATTTGCTTATTTATATACAAAATAGTTTCTTCATCTGTAGTCTTATTTAGTATAGTTTCATACTTAGAAATTTTATCTTTGTTAGATGAGTTAATGGTTATGCTTTTTTTATAATATTTTTCTTTTAGGCAAGAAGATATTTTATCTATGCCTGATTCTGATATGGAGGCTCCATTTAAAACTAAATAGTTATTATTATCCTTATATATACTTCCCCCTGTAAGTTTAGATTTTTTTTGAGCATTCTGGTAATTCTCAAAAACGCCAGCTTGTAAGACAAAAACATTTAGAGTTTCTTCTGAGTGAACTTCAAAACTTAATTTAGTTATTGCTATTAGCGATAATATTAACCCAGTAACTACACCCCAAAAAACAGCAAACAATCTTTTTTTCATAATATCACCACGTATAATATAGCAAAAAATGCACAAAAATAATGTCGAAAAAGGATGGTTTTTTACCATCCTTTATTATTGTTACTTGGTTGCTGGTTTGATTCTTCCGCCGGTAATTTATAACCGTTTATATATAAGCGGTAGATTATATCATCATAGTACGCATTTAAAGCAAAGTCGTTGTTTTGTTTAGCTACAGCAATTTGTTGCCATAAGGCATAAAGGGTTTGATATTCTTGATTTCTTTTTACCATAACTTCATAAGTATCTTTTGTTTGAAGACGTTTAAATAAATCATTTAATGAGTTGGCAATAAAGTTATCTAATTTAGCCATATCTATTTTGCCAATAGATATTATTTGTCTTTGTTTATTTCTAATAAAAGGTCTTATGAAATTTTGGGTAAAATCAAAATCAGAATTGACGCTAATTCTGCCTTTAAATGTGCCTTGGTCTAAAAAATCATAATTTTTTAATT
>CACXCK010000015.1 GCA_902766135.1 uncultured Erysipelotrichaceae bacterium | reverse complement strand
CGAAGAAAAGGGAAACCTTGGAAGTGGAACGTGGTAAACCCCACATGCGAGAAACCCAAATTTGGTAGGGGAGCTGTTACTAGGAATAAAAACGATGTAACGGACCGTTATGGTAGATAAATATTTGTCGCACATTTTGTGTACAGAACAAGGCTTATAAGTTATTTTTTTTATTTTAAAAAAGGAGTGAGTATTTTGTACTCGATAGGTCAAATGTTAAAAAGTGCTCGTGAAGAATCAGGTGTTTCTTTACAAGAAGCAAGTGATGATTTGGGGATTAAGGAATTAATATTAGAAAATATTGAAAATGGTAATGTTGGATGTTTCAAAGATATTTTTGAACTTAAAGATTATTTGAATAGTTATGCTAAGTACCTTGGTTTGAATGAAGGGGAAATTGCTGACAAATTTCAAGAGTATATGTTTGAACATACTTCAAAGATTCCTGTCAAAGATATTGAAAAACAAGTGATGGAACAAAATAAGGAAAGACAAAGCGACAGAATTGCTTCTCCTTATAGCAAGCCAGCTAAGAAATATCCTTTGAAACTTTATATTGCTATTTATTTGTGTATTATATGTTTAACAATTGTAATAGTTGTTTGGAGTGTTTTGGAAATTGCTAAGACAAGACTTTCTTTGAATACTTTTAATGATGAGGTGATTGCTTGTGAATACAGCTAATAAATTGAGAATAACGAGAATAGTAATAGGTATTATTATATTAGTTATTTTATATGTTCCTTTTCAAGATATAGGAATTGATATTCCTTCATTCTATGTTATGGGACGTATTTTAGTAGATATTCGTTATATATTATCTGGTGTTTTATTTGCCCTTGCATGTTTAACTTTTTATTTAGAAAGTTCACTTTTAAAGAAGGGTAAAGGTACTAGTTTTAATATTTTGGAAGATATTTCTAATAAGATACTCATTGATGGATTATTAATATTGTTATCTTATCAAGGCTTTATTTCGGTAGTCGTAGCTATTGTTGTTGTTTTAAGAGATATAGTTGTATCATCTTTTAAAACAAGTATGATGAGTTCTAATAAGGTATTAAAAAATAATAAGTATACAACGATGATGAATGTTTTCTTGATGTTAGGCGTTATGCTTACATTATTTTATAATTTGCCATTTGAAGTATGGGGCATATATGTTTCAGAGCTATTTGTATACATTGGTACGGTTTTTGCTGTTTTATCAATGCTAATATATTATTTTCAGATTAAAGAACATTTTATGAAGAATTAATTGTTAATTATTGATTCTTTTTTTTTACTATTTTTTTAAATTGGCTTAGCTAACTTTCCTTTTTTGAGCACAAGGCCATTATAAAACAATTGTTCGATAAAAGTGTTGACAAATATTTTTTTATATTATACAATTATTTTGTTAAAGAAATTTGGAGGATTATTATGAAGACAACAAAAGATTTAAAGGATAAAGATAAGGCATTAGAAGCTGTCCTTGCTGATATTGAAAAACAATTTGGTAAGGGTGCTATTATGAAATTAGGGGCACAAGAACATACGGAGATAGATGTTACGCCTAGTGGTTCTTTAGCGTTAGATATAGCTTTAGGCGTTGGTGGATTTCCTAAGGGAAGAATTATAGAAATATATGGACCAGAGTCTTCTGGTAAAACTACTTTTGCATTGCAAGCAATAGCAGAAGTTCAAAAACAAGGAGGAAGAGCTGCTTTTATCGATGCTGAACATGCTTTAGATCCTGTTTATGCCAAAAATTTGGGTGTAGATATAAATGAATTATTACTTTCACAACCTGATACTGGAGAACAAGCGTTAGAAATATGTGAGGCTCTTGTTAGAAGTGAAGCTGTTAATATTATTGTTATTGATTCAGTAGCGGCATTAGTTCCTCGGGCAGAAATAGATGGCGATATGGGAGATAGTCATGTGGGACTTCAAGCTAGACTTATGAGTCAAGCTCTAAGAAAGTTATCTGGAACAATTAATAAAACTAAGACGACAGCTATATTTATTAATCAATTACGTGAAAAGGTTGGGGTATTATTTGGAAATCCTGAAACTACACCAGGTGGTAGAGCATTAAAATTTTATTCAACCATTCGTTTAGATGTTAGACGTGGAGAACAAATTAAGCAAGGTGACCAAGTTATAGGAAATAGGACAAATATTAAAGTAGTAAAAAATAAAGTTGCACCACCATTTAGAACTGCGGCAGTAGATATAATGTATGGTGAAGGTGTTAGTCATGAAGGGGAAGTTATTGATATTGCAAGTGATTTAAATATTATGGAGAAGTCAGGAGCATGGTATTCTTATAATGGTGAAAAAATTGGGCAAGGAAAAGAAAATGCAAAATTGTATTTAAAGGAAAATCCTCAAATTTTGGAAGAAATAGAAAACAAAGTTAGAGAGCATTATCAATTTAAGAAATTAGACAGTAAAACAAATAACAAAACTGATAAAGAGTGATAATTGAATCACTCTTTATTGTGCTTTATAATTACTTCTTGTAAAATTTTTTATTCTCATATATAATGGATATATAGATATTTAATCATTATATTAATTTTCTATAAATATGTAAGAGAGAGGAAGAGAGAATATGGGAGATGTTTTAATTCCCATTTTAGCCTCAATTCTTGGTCTTGTAGGTGGAAGTGCAGGTGTTTTAGTATTTCAGAAAGTGCGCGGAAGCCAACTTACTCATAAAGCCGATAAAATAATAGAAGATGCGAAAAGAGAAGCTGAAAAGCAAAAGAGAGATCGTTTAATAGAACTTAAAGAAGAAAGTCATAAATTAAAACAAGAAACTGATAAAGAAATAAAAGAGAAAAAGGAAGAGGCAAAAGAAGCCGAGGAACGTTTACTTCAAAGAGAAAAAAATTTGGATAAACGTGAAGAAATGTTTCAGAAAAGAGAACAATCTTTAGATGAAAAAGAAAATAATTTATTGGCAAAACAAAATGAGTTACATACCAAGAATGAGAAAATGGATGAATTATTAAAAGAGGAAATGGAAAGGCTTGAACGTGTTGCTAAGTTTTCTAAGGAAAAAGCACATGATTTAATCATGAAACGTTGTGAAGAAGAAATGGCTTTAGAGATAGCTGAGTATATACGAGAGAAAGAACATGAAGCTCAGTTAACTGCTAATGAAACAGCAAAAAATATTATTGTAGAATCTATGCAACGTTATTCTGAAGATGTAGCGACAGAACAAACTGTTAGTACTATTGATTTACCTAATGATGAGATGAAGGGAAGACTCATTGGGCGTGAGGGAAGAAATATAAGAACAATTGAATCAGTAACTGGGGTAGATTTAATTATTGATGATACACCAGAAGCAATTGTAATATCTAGTTTTGATCCTTTACGTAGAGAAATAGCAAAAATTACTATTGAAACTCTTATTAAGGATGGAAGAATTCATCCGGCACGAATTGAAGAAGTATATGATCGTGTTTGCAAAGATATGAATAATAAGATTACTGATTTGGGACAAAAGGCATGTTATGAACTAGGAATTACGAAAATTGATCCTGAGCTTGTAAATTATATTGGTAAGTTACATTTTAGAACTAGCTATGGACAGAACGCTTTGAAACATTCAATTGAAGTTGGACAATTATGTGGGCTTATGGCTGCTGAACTCGGAGAAAATGTTGTACTTGCTAAAAGAGCTGGGCTTTTACATGATATTGGTAAATCGATTGACTTTGAAACAGAGGGTAGTCATGTTGATATAGGACTTGATATTGCTAAAAAGTATCATGAGAGTGATATTGTGTTAAATGCGATTGCCTCACACCATGGTGGAACTAAGCCTACTAGTGTTATTGCAGTTTTAGTGCAAATTGCTGATACTTTATCAGCAGCAAGACCAGGGGCAAGAAATGACTCGCTAGATAATTATATTAAGCGGTTAGAACAACTTGAATCTATTGGAAATTCATTTGCTGGAGTTGAGAAAACATTTGCAATGCAAGCTGGTAGAGAAGTTAGAGTTATTGTTAAACCAGAAGAGATTGATGATGCTACTTCTTATAAAATTGCCCGTGATATGAAAGAAAAGATAGAAGCTGAAATGCAATATCCTGGAACAATTAAAATTGTTGTTATCAGGGAATCAAGAGCGCAGGAAGAAGCTAGATAGGAGAGTTATATGTTACATGATATTTTAATGATTTTGATTGGGCTTGTTATTGGTGTTATTGTAGGATTTTTTGGAGCAAGACTTTTTATGCAAAAATACTTAAAGAAGAATCCGCCAATCAATGAAAAAATGATTGAAACAATGATGACTAGTATGGGAAGAAAACCAAGTCAAAAACAAGTTCGTCAAGTAATGAATCAGATGAATCGTTATATGTAGTAAAAAGGCCAAAATTGTTGGTCTTTTTTGTATGTTAACTGAATAGTATATAGTAATAAAAATAGTTGACTTAAATTATTGGTTCGTGGTATGCTATTTTTAGATTAATAAAGAATAAAGGGTGATAACATGGAATTTATGGAAAGTCTTTATGAGATAGAAAATTTTGGTATTTATCTTTTTATTGTAATAGGTATTTTAGTACTTGCTTTTTTAATCACTTTGTTTTTTGGGCATAAAGATGAACAAAATAGTAGTTTAGAAAAGAAGGAAGAAGAAGGTCAAAGTATTGATACGTTTAGCGAAACATCTAGTGATGTGAAGGTTGAAGTTCCTGTTGTAAATGATTCTAGCGAAGATAATAATTTGTTTACTTATGAAGAATCTGCTCCAGTAAAAGAGAGTACTCCAGCAATGGACGCTTCTGTTATATCTCCAGTTTTAGAAGAAAAGCATGATGATGAAATTAAAATTACTAATGGTAATGTAAGTGAGGTTAGTGAACCTGTTAGTTTTGATAAAACATTTGACTTTGATGCTTTAGCTGCTGCAATTAGTAAAGATTTGGATGATATTGAAAAGAATGCTACGAAAAAGGAAGAACCTGTTAAAGAAAGTAAACCTACTGTGTCTAGTATCCCTAGAACGGAAGTGTTTAGTTCGGTTTATGTAGATAGAGCAAAAGAAAAGAATATTAAAGAAAAACCAGAAGAAATGGAATTGCCTAAGATGGTGGAACTTCCAAAAACTAAGGAATAGAAGTGTTTTTTAAAACACTTTTTTTATACTTTAGGATGTTTTGTGTTATAATAATTTCAAGAAGGTGAAAAAATGAAATTATTTAATAAGCGTGGTGATAAAATAAATACTGATGAGATAAATGAAGTAGTATCATTATCTAAACGAATTCTAAGTATCTTATATTTGGCAATGATTATTGGTATAGTGCTTATCTTAACAATTATTATTCAACGCTGGAATATTCTCCAGTTTGTGTGGCGTGTTTTAGGTGTTCTTGCTCCGTTTTTTATTGGCTTTGTAGTTGCTTGGATTTTAAATCCATTGGTTTGTAAGCTTGAGAATAAGAATATTCCGAGAATGACTGCTTCGTTAATTGTTTATGCTGTGTTTGTTATTTTAATAGGGATATTTTTCTATTTTTTGATTCCGACTATTTATCAGCAGTTACAAGTTTTAATTACTAATTTACCAGCAATATTTAGGGAATTGGAAAGTTTTGTCGATGGCATATTTGGACGTCTTAGAACTGTTCAAGGAATTGATTTTGAAGCAATAAAAGATAGTTTGTTGTTAACAATTTCTAATCATATGAATAATTTTATGACATCAGTGCCAACAATGATTGTTAATTTTGCAGGATCTTTCTTATCTAGTTTAATAACAATTATGTTTGGTTTAGTTATCGGTATATATATGTTAATTGACTTTGATTCGATTCAAGGACATTTAGTTAATTTGTTGCCTGAAAAAAATAGATTTGAAGCTTCGGTGTTGTTAGGTAATATTTCGAAAGAAGTTAGAAAAAGTGTAAATGGAACTTTATTAGTTGCTTTAATGGTATTTGTTTGTGATAGTTTTGGCTTCTTTGTTGCAGGACTACAAGCTCCTATACTATTTGGATTGTTGTGCGGTATTACAGATTTGATTCCTTATGTTGGACCATATATTGGTGGTGCAATAGCGGTAGTTGTCGGCTTTGCTCAAAGTCCACTTATTGGCTTTATGACTCTTTTTGTAGCTATTATTGTTCAACTTGTTGAAAATAATATTTTGCAACCAATCGTGATGAGTAAGACAATGAAGTTACATCCTGTTACTATTATTGTGGGCTTACTTATTTTTGAACATTTCTTTGGTATTGTTGGAATGATTTTGTGTACGCCTTCTATTGCGCTTGCTAAGGTTGTATGGAATTTCTTTAAAGAAAAATATAATTGGTTTAATGGCGATAGTGAATTAGATATAGAAATAAGTAATACTTGAATTAATTCGTAATATTTGATAGAATGATTTCGTTGTTTTGATTTTTTCTGTGATTTAAGATGAATAATACTGATATTTTTAGAGAGTTTCTAATTTGGTGAAAAGAAATAATTGAGGTATTATTTTGCTACTTAAGGAGAAAAAAACGGGTAGTACCGTTAGATATAAAAAGTTAAATTAAGGATGGTACCGTCTTTTATGACTCCTTTGGTATCATTCTTTTTATTTTAGAAAGGAATAATTATGCATTTATTTTTAGTTGCTGGGAAAGCTCGTAGTGGTAAAACTCTTGTGGCTAATTTATTAAAGAAAAGATTAGAAGAAAATGGTAAAAAAGTGGTTATAACTGAGTATAGTAAGTATGTTAAGCTATTTGCTAAAGAAATACTAGGCTGGGATGGTGTTACGGAACCAAAGCCTCGAAAGTTTTTACAGGATATGGGCTCGTTTGTCAGAAAACATTATAGTGATATATATTTTACTGAAAGAATGAAAGAAGATTTGGAAATATATAAGAGGTTTGTTGATGTGGTTATAATAAGTGATGTTCGAATGCCTAAGGAAATAAATGAACTTGATAGTTATAAGCCTGTAACAATTAAAGTTATAAATAATAATAGTAATTATGATTTAACAGATGAAGAAGCTCGGCATGAAACTGAGCATGCTTTAGATAACTATGCTAATTTTATGTATATATTAGAAGATAAGAGTGAAAGTGAATTAGAAAGTATCGTTAAGAAAATTTTAAAGGAGTGTAATTTATGAAATTAAAAGATTTATATATAGACTTTTTTGTAAGTAAAGGACATAAGCAAATACCAAGTGCACCTGTTGTGCCTGAAAATGACCCAAGTGTATTATTTAATACAGCTGGTATGCAGCCTTTAATACCTTATTTGATGGGACAACCTCATCCTTATGGAACGAGGCTATGTGATTATCAAAAATGTGTAAGAACTAATGATTTAGATAATATTGGGGATACGTATCATCATACTTTTTTTGAAATGCTTGGTAATTGGAGTTTAGGAGATTATTTTAAAGATGAAGCTATAGAATGGAGCTTTGAATTTTTAACAAAAGTATTAAATATTCCCCTTGAAAGACTTGCTGTAACTGTATTTGCTGGAAGCGAAGATATTCCTTTTGATAGCGAAAGTTATAATAAATGGTTGAGTCTTGGAATACCTAAGGAAAGAATTGCTAAGACTCGTGATGATAATTTTTGGATTGCTGGCGAGACTGGACCTTGTGGACCAGATTCCGAAATGTTTTATTGGCGTAGTAATGATCCGATACCTTTAGAGTTCGATACCGAAGATGAACGCTGGGTAGAAGTGTGGAACGACGTGTTTATGCAATATGAAAAGAAAAGTGATGGAAGTGTTGTAGAACTTCCTCATAAGAATGTTGATACTGGTATGGGTGTAGAAAGAATGACGGCAATACTTGAAGGTGTAAATGATAATTATGCTTCTAGTATTTGGAGTGATGTAATTGAACTTATTTCTAAAATATCTAATAAAAGTTATCTTGGTAATGAAATAAGTATGCGAATTATTGCCGATCACTTAAGAACAGCAGTATTTATTTTGGCAGATCCAGCCCAGATAAAGCCTAGTAATACTGATCAGGGATATATTTTAAGAAGATTAATTAGAAGAGCTATTCGTCATGCTAAAAAATTAGAAATAGATATTAATAGTGATTGGGAACAAGAAATAGCTAAGTTATTATTATCTAAATATGAAGGTTATTATAAAGAGTTAGTTGATAATAGAGATGTTGTTTTAAATGAATTAAAAAATGAAAAAGTTAAGTTTAATAGAACATTAGAAAAGGGATTAAAGCAATTTGAAAAAGTCGCTAAAGATGGTAAAAATATCGATGGTGAGACAGCATTTCATTTGTTTGATACTTTTGGATTTCCTTTAGAACTTACAATTGAACTTGCTAAAGAACAAGGTTTAAGTGTTGATGTGGACGGATATAATAATTGTTTTAAGGAACATCAAGAGAAAAGTAGAACTGCTTCCCAAGGAAGATTTAAGGGCGGTCTTGCCGGTAATAGTGAGATTGAAACTAAATATCATACGGCAACTCATTTACTTAATGCAGCTTTAAAGAAAGTTATTGGGTCTTCTGTTCATCAACTTGGAAGTAATATTACGGAAGAAAGGTTAAGATTTGATTTTCCGTGTGATCATAAATTAACAGATGAAGAAAAGAAACAAGTTCAGGAATTAGTAAATAAGTGGATAGATGAGGCAATAGATGTTAAATGTGAAGTAATGAAAAAAGAAGACGCTATTAAAAGTGGAGCTGAATGCATGTTTATAGAGAAATACCCAGATGAAGTAACAGTTTATAGTATTGGTGATGTTTCTAAAGAATTATGTGGAGGCCCACATGTCAAAAATACTAGGGAAATAGGTCATTTTAGAATCAAAAAAGAAGAAAGTTCATCGGCTGGTGTTAGAAGAATTAAAGGAATTATTGATTAATAATTCTCAGACTGTTGACAAAGTAAAATTTGACAATAGTCTTTTTATTTTATAAAAATAGTAGTATAATTTAATTACGAGATAAAAGACT
>CACXCK010000014.1 GCA_902766135.1 uncultured Erysipelotrichaceae bacterium | reverse complement strand
TGGTCTTGTAAATCCTGTTGGTCCAGACGGACGCTATACAACAGGCCCTTGGGAAGGAAGACTAGTAACAGATAAAGACTTAGAAATAGAAATAATTACTTATTTAAAAGAAAATGATAAATTATTTAAGAAAATTAAAATCACTCATGACTATCCACATTGCTGGCGTTGTAAGAGCCCTTTAATATCATATCCAAAACCAGCATGGTATGTAAAAACTACTGCATACAAAGACAAGATTATTGAAGAAAATAAAAAAATCAATTGGTATCCAGATTATGTTGGCGAAAAAAGATTTGCTAACTGGCTAGAGAATATGATTGACTGGGGAATTTCTCGTAATCGTTACTGGGGATGTCCTCTACCTATTTGGGAATGTGAGTGTGGAGCTAGAGTAATGATTGGCTCTAGAAAAGAATTACAAGAAAGTATTATAGAAGATATAGATGTTAATGAGTTAGAACTTCATCGCCCATATGTCGATGATTTACATATTAAATGTAGTGAATGTGGAAAAACCATGAATCGTGTTCAAGATGTCTTAGATGTTTGGTTTGACTCAGGTTCAATGCCATATGCCCAATTTCATTATCCGTTTGAAAACAAAGAATTGTTTGAAAGCCAATTCCCTGCTGATTTCATAGCTGAAGGTGTCGATCAAACAAGAGGATGGTTCTATGTTTTACTAGTTATATCAACAATCATAAGTGGCAAGTCTAGCTTTAAAAATGTTGTTGTAAATGACATGATGTTAGATGCCAACGGCAAAAAAATGTCTAAATCGACAGGTAATATTATCAATCCAGAAGAAATAATGACTAAATATGGAGCTGATTGTGTGCGTTTCTATATGCTTTATGCATCTCCAGTTTGGACTCCGCTTAAATTTGATGAAGAAGGCTTAAAAGAAGTATATTCTAAATTCTTTAATCCATTTAAGAATACTTATTCCTTCTTCCAAACATATGCTAATATTGATAACATAGATATTTCTAAATGTAGGATAGATATTAAAAATAGAGAAGAAATAGATAAATGGCTCCTTTCTAAATATAATAAATTAGTTAAAAATGTTAACGAAGCAATGGAATCATTCGATTTAAATATTGCTACTCGTTTGTTAACAAACTTTGTCTCAGAAGACTTATCTAACTGGTATATTCGTCGTAATCGTGACCGTTTCTGGTCTTCAAAAATGGATAACTCTAAGAAAAGTGTCTATATAACTACATATGAAGTATTAACCAGTCTATGTAAACTATGTGCTCCTATAATTCCTTTTATCACAGAAGAAATGTATCAAAAACTAACTGGCGAAGAATCAGTTCATCTAGCAGATTATCCAATATATGATTCTAAGCTAATAAACCCAGAACTAGAAGAAAAAATGGATTTAGTAAGAACTCTTATTACCCTAGGAAGAAATGTACGTGAAGCTGTAAAAATAAAGGTTCGTGAACCCCTTTCAAAAGCTTATATCGATGGTAAGAGTAAAAGTGTTATTAGTGACTTAGTTCCTTTAATAAAAGAAGAGTTAAATGTTAAAGAAATAGAATTTATAGATGACTTAAGTACTTATATGGATTTCACTGTTAAACCAAACTTTAAAACAGTAGGTAAAGTATTAGGCCCTAAAATTAAAGCATATCAAGAATTATTACTTACTCTAAGTATTGAAGATATAAATCATCTTCAAAATAATGAAACTATTACTAAAGAGTTAGATGGTGAAGAACTAGTTATAGATAGCTCTATGGTAGATATAAGAGTCTCTAATAAAGAAGGCTACGATGTTGCTATGGAAAACAATCATTTCATTATTCTAAATACTGAAAGAACAGAAGAATTAATACTAGAAGGAATTGCAAGAGAATTTGTAAGTAAAATTCAAAACTTAAGAAAGACAAGCGGTTTCAATGTCGTTGATCGTATAACAATCGACTATGAAGGATCTGATAAGTTTAAAAAATCATTATCTTTATTTGAAAACTATATTAAAGAAGAAACACTTGCTCTTTCCATCAAAGAAAAAAATAATTTGCCAAACACTTTAGACATCAATGGCGAAGAAGTAAAAGTAAGTATTAAAAAAATAGAAGGCTAACTTCTATTTTTTTGTATACTTTACCTATAACTCTAAAACATCTACCAGTGATACATTTTATAATCTAGCCATTGATTGTCAAAACTCATTTCTTTAGGAGCAAAAAGGAATATCTATTGAAAAAAAGTCCTACTTTAGTTATAATACAAATAATAGGAGTGTAGGAATGAAAAGAATACTACTAATTATATTAATACTATTAAGTACCTATTTTTTATACACTACAAAAGGTTCAAAAAAAGTAGAACAATATGCATACATCGTAGGTGAAACAGAGGCAAGCCAAATGCCATCAAAAACATCAAACTATGTCTTTGACTTTGGGGAATGCACGAATGGTGCCACACTTGAATGGGATTATAACTCATGGGAACCAGTGGTACTTAATTTAACTTCATCAAGAACTAAATGTAGTATTCATTTTACCGAGAATAAATATAAAGAAAACATTCTAAATGGAACAGATCCAGTATACAATGATAATCTTATACCAGTAATCGTTTCATCAGATGGCTCAGTAAGAGTAGCCAATATTTCCAAAGAATGGTATAACTATGAAGATCACAAATGGGCTAATGCGATAATACTAAAAGATAATAATAAGAAAGTACATACAAACGAGATAATAAAGGAAGAAGATATAGAAAGCTATTTTGTATGGATACCAAGATTTGCTTATAAAGTAAAAGATATGGGTAATTACACAACTGTAACAAGTGTCACATCAAAAGAATCATCTTTTGATATAGAATTTGAAAATATCACCTCCCCAAAAAGAACAGCAACTAATGTAGGAGACTACCACTCTCATCCTGCATTTCAAAGTTTCAATACAAATGGTTTCTGGGTAGGTAAGTTTGAAACAGGAAATAATGCAGATGTAACACACAATGATATAGTCCCAAATGAAATTCAAATAAAACCTAATGTTCAGAGCTGGCGAAATATCCAAGCAGCAAATGCTTTTTACAATGCATATAATTACAAACAGGTAAATGGAGCGCATAATGAAGAATTAGATCCTCATATGATGAAAAACACAGAATGGGGAGCGGTAGCAATACTAACGAATACTAAATATGGAAGATATAATAGTGATGGGACATGTATACAAGGTGGATGCGAAGTTCGAATGAACAACAATTCAGATTATTATACTGGCTATGCTGCAATAAACGCCCCAACATGTGGATTTACAGGAGATAATCAACCATGTAATGTGTTTTCTACTTCTTCAACTGAGACTACACCATGGAATACAGATGTCGGAACTCTTGCAAGCACAACTGGAAACACAACTGGCATTTACGATATGTCAGGAGGTGCATGGGAGTATGTTATGGGAATTCTTCTTGACAGTACAAACACAGAGCCAGTATCCGGAAGAAGCAATTTATTTAATTCTGGCTTTAAAGGAAAATTTGGATGTCCGGCCTGTGATAATGATACTGTCACAGAAAAGACAACAGGTTTGGATTGGCCGGATAATAAATACTATGATACTTATTATTATGCTAATACTAACGCTACATTTATCCAAAACACTCTTGGTGATATGACTATTGAAAATGGGCCCTTTGAATTAAAGACATACCATAAAATCGATGGTGAAGAAGTGACAAGATCAGTATCAAGCTGGTATAGCGATTTTTCACAATACATTTACAATGGACAGCCTTGGTTTGTAAGAGGTGGATATATAGCAAAAGGTACATACAACGGTATCTTTGCCTACAGTGATGTTACAGGTGATAAATACTCATATATGTCATTTCGGATAGTTTTATCGCCGGAATAGCTAGAGGTGTATCATGAAGCCATTCCGCAGATTCCAAAAGGCGTAGAATACCACAGCAGTAGCACTAACATCTTTGCATTTGAACACAACACAGGAGGTGGGTTAGATAGAGTATCATTCAGGGCAGTTTTATCTAAAGCGTAATTAAGTGATACGAAAGAAAGATGCAAAACATTTAGAATTTGCATCTTTTTTTATGATACCCAAAAGTATTTATCTTTACATAAAATATCAAGAATTTATAGTCCTTCTATTTTGCTTAATTATGTAGTATAATAAGCCCAAGGAGTGATATTATGGAATTATGGGCTATGTGGTTAGTTGTTGTAATACT
>CACXCK010000013.1 GCA_902766135.1 uncultured Erysipelotrichaceae bacterium | reverse complement strand
CTTCATTGGGCCCTCGCGTACGACTTGCATGTCTTAGGCATGCCGCCAGCGTTCATCCTGAGCCAGGATCAAACTCTCAATAAAAAAATATTTATTTCAGTTTAATCTAGCTACTCAAATTGACTTTTTTTACTTAGTTTTCAAAGATCATTTCTTGCACCTTTTTTTCTCAAGTGCAATATGAGTTTATCAAATATTCTTTTCAATGTCAACTACTTTTTTTCGTTTTTCGTTTTTTTTACATTTTGTTCATTCCTTTTTATAAAAAGGAAAAAACCATTTCAATAAACTCTCTACTTGCTTTCTTTCACAAGCACGTTTTACATTCTACAACAATAATTATGTAAAATCAAGTGTTTTTTTGAAATTTTTTTATTTTTTTTGCAATACACTTTATTATATGCAAAAAGCAAGAAAAAATCTTGCTTTTTAAGGGCTTTTTTTTATGTTTTCGAATTGTTGGTAATAATCTTTTAATAATTCTTTGTCGAATGGAAATGCTTTATTTTTCTTTAACTCTATTAATTCTTTTAGAGAATTATTTATGATTTTGTCTAAGTCATCTCCATATTTCATTATTTTTTTGTGGTACTTGTATTCATTTTTGTCTAAAATTTTATGACGCCCATCTGGAAATACACGTAGATCCAAATCGTAGTCTATATATTTGATGGCATTTCCATCTATTATGTATGGTGTAGCAATATTACAATAAAAAAATATTCCTTTTTTCTTAAATTGGCCAATAATGTTATACCATTTATCTTTAAAGAAAAATAGTACTGCTGGTTCGTTTGTAGTGTGCGATTCTCCATCATGCTCCGTAAGTGTGGTATGATCATTCGCTACAATTAACATGTTTTCATCATTGTAAATAACTATTGCTTCATCACTTGTACGGTCTAAATAACCATTGTGTTTGTAACATTCTATATTTAGTTTATCTCCTTTTTTTATTTTTGCTTCTACCATATATACTCGCTTTCTTTTTTTATTATACATAACTAACTATTATTTATAAAGCAAAAAAACTATCTTGTCAATAGTTCTTCTGCTTTTTGTAGTTGAGTGTCTTCGTAGAGACCTTCTTCATTTTTTTCTAATTGTACGTCGTAGTCTGGCTGGATACCAAATTCATCTATACATTCTTCGCTTGGTGTTAACCAAAGAGCTGTTGTGTATTTAACCATGCTTCCGTCTTCCAATTTTTTGGTTTGCTGTACTCTTCCCTTACCATATGTCGTTTTACCCACTAAAGTAGCCCCATAGCTTTCTTTTAAGGCCGCAGCTAAGACTTCGCTGGCACTGGCCGTTCCTTCGTTAACAAGGACAATAATAGGAATGTTTTTAGCCTCATCTGTATTGTCTTTTAAAACCTCTTTTTTCCCTTTACTTTCTAGGTAGTAAATAACTTTTCCTTTTTCAAGGAAGATGTTTGCTATTTCTGCTGCGCCTTTTAATAGTCCTCCAGAATTACTTCGTAAGTCTATTATTAACGAGGTCATGTTTTTATTTTCCAACTCACTATAGGCTTTTTTAAACTCTTCTCCTACAGTATTTGAAAATGTTTCAATTCTAATATAGCCAATATTATTTTCTAATATTGTTCTAGTTAGTGGATAATTTATACTTTCAGGAGTTATGTGGTATGTATGTTTTTCTCCGTTACGATCAACTTCTATTACATTTTCTTTTGTTTTATCTATTAAATTAACTATTTCTACTTGGCTTAGGCCTGCTGTGTCTGTGCCGTTTACATTTGTTATTAAATCATTTTCTTCAATGCCTACTCTTTTGGCAGGAGTATTATCAAAGACTTTAACTATTTTATTACCCTCAGTTATTGATATTCCTATTCCTTTATATTGGCCTCGTAATTCCTCTGCAAGGTTATCTGTTTCTTCTTGGTTTAAATATGTCGAATAATCTTCTCCTAAGTAGTCTAACATACCTTTTATGGCTGCATCTATTATTTCATTCTTATTGAAGTCCCCATAGTAGTTGTTTTCGAGGCTATTGTAGACCTTCACAAATTCATTTATACCACTATCATTTAAGAGTCCAGAACTTCCAAATAATAGTCTATTACGATTAATAAGTATTACTCCCGTAGTTATACTAGTAATGATGGCAGTGACTATGATAATTAAAATAACATGTTTTATTTCAAAGCCTTTAACGTTCTTTCTCATATCGTCACCTTTATTCTAATTACATGTTACCACAAAAAAGGTAAAATGAAAAGAGAAGTTTCCCTCTCTTATGCATTTAATCTTTTACCAATCTCATCTAGACCTTCGATATATTCTCGTACTTCGTTTCTTTTTACTCTAATTATTGTTCCATCTTTAATTTTCATTTCTTTGACACTTTTGGCTTTTGGATTACTTTCATTTTGAACGTAGTAGTTTTTATTTAAATTGTTACTTAAGTCTAAATAGTATACCTTTATAGCTCCAGATTTTGTACTAGAATAGTTGTTACCATAATTTAATAGGGCATCCATCTTTTGACCTTTACTGTCATAGCAGATAACAAAGTATTCTGTTTCTGGACGATTCAATATAGTACCAACGACAATCGCTTCACTATTTACAACGCCAGGAGCAAAAGTTCTTTCTTCTACTTCACCGTTCATTAGCATTTTACTTAATCCATATACTAAGCCAATTACTATGACAACAATCAAGATGATGACCAATAATTTTTGTAGTTCTTTTTGTTCTTCCGTTTCATAATTTAAATTTGTTTTCATATTTCTTCTTCGCTTTCTGTTATTATTATAAGATTGATTCTTATTTTAAGCAAGAAGTTTTTTATTATTTTTCCATGCTAACAGTTTTGTTTGTATAGCCAATACTTTCACCAATTGATAATAATTCTTTTGTGGTTAGGTCATTACCTGTTAAATAGTAACTAATATCATTTTTTGTCCACATGAGAGAATTTGCCCCCATTGCTCCTACTGTATCACTGATTATTAATGGGTCACCATAGACAGGAATTATTTCAAATTCATCAGCAATATTTGATGCTTCCTCAATCAAGACAAAATTCTTATCGCCTGAGAATGTAAGTATTACTCTATCCCCATTTTCAGTTGCTACCTTATCACTACTAGTTAGGTAAGTGTTACTTGGAATAAATAAGGGATATATTATGTTATCAATAACACTTGTTTTCTTTTCTTCCTCGCAATCTTGACATTCATTTTCTTTAATATAATCTTCTATTTTAAAGTCTTGTTCTTTTAGAGATACTTTATAATCTACGTTCATAAATAATACTTTAATCTTTATATTATTTTGTTCATCGTATACTTCATTACTTTTAATGTTTCCGTCTTTGTCAATAGTTGTGTTTTGATACTTTAATTCTGGATTATTTGGATAATTTACCGCTGATTTAATAATAATATTACCATCTAGCTCTTTTATTTCACTATTAGTATCATTAGTTATGTCTTTGACTATTTGTTTTAATAAATAACTTTGCGATGAATTATCAGGCCATTTACTTTGAAATTTAAAGCTTTTATTCAGCGATGGTGTTACCACATAAACGGCATCTTTGTTGCGTAGTAATATTTGTTCATGGTTGTTAGTTTGATTAATCATTTTTACTTTATAGAAATTATCTTTTAGATAGCTTGCTTCAATTGTATAGGTAAATGTTTCTTCTTCATTATATACTTCCATATTAGCTTTTAAAAGATAACTTTTAGTCTCATTTATTTTGTTTATAAATGATGTTTTTATTCGTTCATTATCTTTTTTACCACATCCTGTTATTAATGAGATAGCTATTAATATCAAGATAAAAACTTTTTTCATTTGCACCACATTCCTTTTCTATTTCACTATACTCGAATCATTATAAAAATATGCATAATTTATTCTATTTTTTGCATACTAATTACGAAAGGATGGTTAATGTGGAAATAGTTTATAAAATATGTTTAACTATATCAATTATTGGTGCCATTAACTGGGGATTGATAGGGCTGCTTGACTTTAACTTAGTTGATACTTTATTTGGGGTCCAATCGGCGATGAGTAGGATTGTTTATTCATTAGTTGGCATCTCTGGTTTAGTGGCTATCGGTATTCTTTTTGAACACTTTCACGAAGAAGATATGCATTAAAAAAAACTTCCCATTATTAGGAAGTCTTTTTATTGTATTGTAATATTTACTTTACCTGATACAACATATGTTACTCTTGAATCATTTGATTCAATTTTAACCTCTACTTCACCAGTGAATCCTGCACTGTAATTTGCTAAGTCAATATATGCTGAGATATTCTCCGGTGTTACTGTATCAATTACAGAGCCAACACCCTTTACTTGAACAGTAATCGGTTCTGCACTAAGTCTATTAACAGTTAAGTTGTTAGCCAGATTAACTGGTCTAATATTTGTTATTTCGATGGTTTTTTGTTTTTCTTCGCCAAATGTTACAACAATCTTGACATCTGATTCACTAATTGATCTTACACCAGCTGGTTTACTGATGGTAGCAGTATATGTTTGAGCTCCACCATTTCCTTTTTCATTAACATCAATACTAACAGGAACAGTATTTATTTTATCGATTTCTTCTTTTTCTCCATAGATGTCTACAGAGTAATTTGTTTTACCGTTTATAGTAATTGACGAGATAGCTTTTCCCGCTACTAGGTTACCCGTTGTTGAAACAACAATTGGAACAGTCTTTTTGTAAGTACTAAATGTAATCGAACCACTTATTGTATTAGGTACTATTTCAACATTATCTAATATTTCACCTTTAGAGTTATAGGCTACTAGGGGAAGACTATCCAATTCATAAGTTATTGCTTCACTAAATTTAGGATTACTTAAATCAACTAAAGCTTTTACGGTAGCTATACTTTTTAAAGCGTCTTCACTACCTTTAACAACTACTTCATTTTGAGCTAAACTAACATTTGAAATTGAAAATTTTTCATTTAGTTTATTCTCATTTAATAATTCATATGTAACACTTCGTTGTTCAGATATTTTCTTTTTTATAACTACATTAACATATGATGGATCTAGTTTGTAACTTATGTTATCAACTGTTTGATTATATGTAAGATTTACTTTTCTTGGGGTGTTACTGGCCTCGTAATCTGACAAGTCTAAGACTACTTCATGACTACCTAGTTGTTTAGCTAAATATAATGAACTCTTACGGCCAGTTAATATTATATCCACATGATCTACTAAACCTTCTACAACGTATGCTTCTTTATTATATATTATGGTAACTGGTTCATTAGATAATATTTCGGCTTCTGTTTCAACTAAGGTGATTACCTGCGAGTCTACTAAAAAGAAAACTAGGACTGCAAGACCTAAAGAAAAATATAATAAAACTTTTGGTCTATTTAGAAATCTATCTACGTGAATAGGATTATTCTTTAGTTTATCAAATAAATAATATATTGCTCTACTGATTGGTGTAATAATACGTTTATCTAATTGGTTATATAGGGCTTTAAAGACTTTTTTTAGTTTATTCATGTTCATCACCTATACCTTCGTCATCACCGTCAGCATCAGAAGCATAGAATACTTCAGCTTTTGGTTTCATTTCTTCCATTAATCTCATTCTAAATTCATCAAGGGTTAAATTATGTTCTAACTTACCATTTGAGGCAATACTTATACGTCCTGTTTCTTCTGAGACAATTAGGGCAAGAGCATCACTTTCTTCTGCTACGCCTACTGCGGCACGGTGACGAGTACCTAATCTTTTATTAATGCTTGGATTCATACTAGTTCTAAATACAGCGCCAGCACAAGTTATACGATCTCCTTGGATAATAATGCCCCCATCATGTAATGGGTTATTTGGGAAGAAGATACTTGATATTAATTCACTTGATATATCAGCATATATTTTAGTAGCACGATTGATATATTCTTGAAGTGATACATCTCTTTCAATAACCATTAAGGCTCCGATACGATTACGTTTTAAGTATTCAACTGCTTTCATGATTTCGTTAACCATTTTTTCTCTTTCATCTACAGTTAATACTTTGTGGCGGCCTAGTAATTGAGTTCGACCGATGCTTTCTAACATATTACGTATTTCTGGTTGGAAAACAACGATAATAGCAAGTGGTCCCCATTCAACTACATATTCTAAGATTAAGCCTACTGTATACAGATTTAATATTTTACTTAATATTTCAATTAGGATAACTAAAATAACGCCTTTGACAATTAGAATCATTTTAACGTTATTACGAATATTTTTTAAAACAAAATAAAATAACATCCAGACTATACAAACATCTAGGATTTTGGTAAATAGTTGCCATAAAGCAGCTAAAGACATAACGTACACTTCCTTTCTTATACGTATTATTAATTATAGCAAATTTTTATTATTTTGTTAAGACATCAATGCCCGCAGCAGTTGTATTTGACACATTTTGGCCAGAAGCATCAGTGATTGAATTTGCATTTGGGTTAATCATTGCTTTATCAACAACTTGATTAATAGATTTACCAGCTGCTTGGGCTGCTAAGTCATGAATATCTTTTTGAACTTCATATTTTATTATTTTTGATATTCCTTTCTTTTGATCAGATTGGTCAACAAAATAACCTATTAAGCCAAATATTAAAAGTACTGTTAAGACAGTAAATAATATATAGTGATTAGCACAAAACTCTAGAATTATTTCCATTTTATTCTTCTCCTTATATTAAGAACTCTTTTATTTTTAACCCCTCTACTATGTATATATTAGCATATATTCATTTTTTTCGCAATTAAAAAACCCAAGTAATTAATACTTGGATTCTCTTTCTAAATCTCTTTTTTTGATAGATTCTCTTTTATCATATAGTTTTTTGCCTTTAGCTGTTGCTATTAAAAGTTTAAAGTGATTGTTTTTTTCATACATTTTTAAAGGGACAATTGATATACCATCACTTTCTTTAGCACTCTTTAGTCTTTCTATTTCTTCTTTATGAAGAAGTAGTTTTCTTGTTCTTCGCTCATCATGGTTAAAGAGACTTGCTTCATCATATTTTGCTATATACATATTTATTATGTAGGCTTCATTATTTTTGATGTTTATGAAGGCGTCCCCAATATCTACAGAACCTCTTCTCACACTTTTTATTTCGGTACCAACAAGTTCTATCCCTGCTTCTATTTCTTTTATTATAGTGTAGTTAAAGTTTGCTTTTCTGTTTGTTATTTCCACTTTCCATCACCTCGAAATCTATTAGGGCTGTTTCTTTGGAAGCATTAATACATTTAACATGGACTTTGTCTCCGATACGGTAAGTCTTCTTGGTACTATTACCTATTAAAGATAATAGTTCTGGGACATATGTGAAGTAATCTCCTTTTAATGTGTTAACATGAACTAAACCTTCGATTAGGTTTGGAAGTTCAACATAGAATCCATAGTTAGTAACACCAGATATGATACCGTCAAATTCTTCGCCAATATGACTTTCCATGTATTCAGCCATTTTCATGTCTTCTACTTCTCTTTCTGCTTCTTGCGCATCTACTTCTCGTTCTGAGGAATGTTCAGCAATAGTTATTAGATTTTGATTTAGAAAGTCAATTGTTGTCATTGAAAAGTCTTTTTCAATTAAGTATTTTTTTAGAAGACGATGAACAGTTAGGTCAGGGAATCTTCTTATTGGGCTTGTAAAATGAGTATAGGCTTTACTGGCTAGGCCAAAGTGACCTATATTATCTTTTTGATAAACAGCTTTTTTCATACTTCTAAGTAATAGTGAAGATAGTATTTCAAATTCTGGTTTGCCAGATATTTCACTTATAACACGTTGCATTGTTAAAGGGGTAATATTATCTATTTTGGTTTCTAGTTTATAGCCTAAGGCTTTTAATAGATTAGTAAAGTCATCTATTTTATCTTGATTAGGTGTACCATGGACACGATAGATGAATGGAAGATCCATGTTATAGATGTGACTCGCTACTGTTTCATTAGCCGCAATCATGAAGTCTTCGATTAGTTTTTCACCATCTTCTCTTTCGACACGATGGACATCAATGGCTACCCCATTTTCATCTTGGATAATTTCTGCTTCATCTAAGTCGAAATCAATATATCCACGGGATATTTTTTCTTTACGTAAGATGTGGGCTAGTTCATTCATTTTCTTTAAAGTATCAGCGTATGGCTTGTAGTCTTCTTTTATAATGTTGCGCATAAGAATGTTATTAACATCATCGTAGTTCATTTTCTTTTTACTTTTAATATATGATTTAAAGATATCGTAGTCTATAATTTTTCCTTTAGAGTCTATTGTCATAACACATGACATAGTAAGTCTTATAACACCTTCATTTAATGAACATATACCATTAGATAATTGATGGGGAAGCATTGGTATGACGGTATTAGCTAGATAATTAGAGGTTCCTCTTTCATAGGCTTCATCTCCTAGAGCAGTATGTTCTTTCACG
>CACXCK010000012.1 GCA_902766135.1 uncultured Erysipelotrichaceae bacterium | reverse complement strand
GAGTCTTTTATCTCGTAATTAAATTATACTACTATTTTTATAAAATAAAAAGACTATTGTCAAATTTTACTTTGTCAACAGTCTGAGCACATCTATAAAGATGTGCTTTTTGTTATGCTAATAAAAAAAATTATTATTTTAAAAAAAATGCGCACTGTAATATTGAAAACTTTAAAAAATTATAGTAATATTATAGTGTGATGAAAATGAATAATAAAGAGAGTAATTATATAATCGGAACTTTAGTAATAATGATTATTTTTATGTCAGTAGGTTTTGCTGCTGCATCGTATAATCAACTACTAGAAATTAGTGGCAACAAAGTAGTAGCCAAAAGTGCGGCATGGAATGTTCACTTTGATACCTCATCTTACAGTGAAACAACGGGTAGCGTAGTAGGGACACACAGCCTAAACAACACTTTGTTTACCTACAACGTGACTTTATCACCAGATGAATACTATTCTGCAGAGTTTGATGTTATAAATGAAGGAACATTTAATGCTAAACTAGCAAGCATTACAATATCTCCAACTCTTACTGAAAATGGAAAAAAATATCTAGATTATTACATAGTATATGATAATCAAACATTTACTGAATCACAACTATTTACGAATGGTCCAGTTATAAATGCTGGCGAAAGAAAACACATAAAAGTGTATATAAACTATTACACTAACGAGACAAATGCAAGTTTCTTACCACTAGAAGATAATGAACTTACATTAAACGTGTCACTAAATTACGAACAAGTATGATACATTGCCGAAAGGCAATTATTATAAAAAGAAAGGAAGGAAAAAAAGTATGGAAGGAAATAAGAAAGGTCAACAATTGTTAATTGCGGCATTAGTAGTTGCTGTAGTTGCTATGTCAGTAGGTTTTGCGGCAGCATCATACACTTCAACCCTTAACATTCAAGGAGATAAAGTTACTGCAAAAGCTGCAAAGTGGGATGTTCATTTTAACACTGAATCTTATACTGAAACAACAGGAACAGGTTATGTTACTGCTACAAGTCACACACTTACTGGAACAACTTTAACATACGCTGTAACATTACAACCAGGTGAAACATATGAAACAACAGTAACTGTTGAAAATAAAGGAACATTTGATGCAAATCTAACAGCAATTACATTAGCTGGACTATCTGCTGAACAAAAAAAGTACATTAACTATAGCATCTTCTATAACGGAACAGAATATACAGATTCAGTTAGCAACTTGGCTATAGCTCTTGCTAAAACAACTGGAACAGCAACTGTTAAAGTTAGAGTAGAATACTTCTTACCAGAAGAAGCAACAGACTTACCAGAAACTGATGCTGAACTTACTTTAACAAGTACATTAACATACAATCAAGCTGAATAATCTAATGATATAAACTACTGTTTATACCTTGGAGGCTAGATGAAAAAAAATATTAAAATCATTTATTTGATTGAGTTTATAATATTTATTTTTATCATATTTTTAAAAACGAATATTAAACAAATAGATATTAATATTACGCTTTTATCTTTCTTCGGATTAATGTGCTTAGTATGCCTTCTAATCTTTCGTTTCCCGCGCGACAAATCATACTATCGCTCGGGAACTATAAGATTGGTAGTCATATCCCTATTATCATATTTAATAATAATATACGGACTAGGTTTAATTATTGGCTTTGTCAGAACTCCATTCATACATAGTCCTATAACAATTATTAAAAATGTATTACCAGTTATTTGTCTAATCATTTTTAAAGAGATTATTAGATATTTAATATGCAAAAATAGTCCAAATAATAAAAAGCCTGTTATTATTATAACAATCCTTTTTGTTATTCTAAGCATCATTTCAGAGTCTTATTTGGCTAATTTAGGAAGTTTAGAAAGTATATTCATATTCACTAGTGTGACAGTACTACCAATCATTTTTAAAGAGATGCTTTATAGTTATCTTACTTATAACGTTAGTATTATGCCAACGCTACTAATTAGAATACCGTTTGAAATATTTATCTATATAACTCCTTTTTACCCAAATTTTGATAATTATCTATCGGCAGTGATAGGAATATTCTATCCATTTATAGTATACTATACTGTAAATAATAGACTAATGTATGCTGAAAAGAAAGATAAAATATTAAAAAAAACATACCGCAATTTTATAACATATCCAATATATTTTATATTAATTGTGTTGATTGTTTTAATATCAGGAATTTTAAAATATCAATTAATTGCGATAGGATCAAACTCAATGAAAGACGTATACGAGCGAGGAGATGCTGTCCTAGTTGAAAAATATAATAAAAATAATATAAACAATATAAACATTGGAGACATACTAGTATATGAACACAATAATTTGATAATAACACACCGCGTTGTAGATAAATATTATGTGAATGGTCACGTAAATTTTAGAACAAAAGGTGATAATAACGAAGCAATAGACAGTAATACTATAAAGGAAGAAGACGTTAAGGGTATTGTTATTAATCGAATCAAATATATTGGTTATCCAACAATTATAATAAAAGATATATTTCAAAAAGAATAATAAAAAGGAGGAAGTTATTATGAATAAAAAGCTACATTTGTCAATAGTTGGTTATTTACTAATAACTTTCTTGTTTTTGTTTACGAGTTTATTCTTACTAACTCGTAAGAATAGTTCATACGAACAAATAAATATTAATTATGAAGAAGCATCAAACCCAATCGATTATAAAGTTTACCTAAAGGATAACAACTTCTTTGAAAGCAAATATCTTGGAAAAGGTGCTACATATATTAGCAGTTTAATTGATTACGTTGCAGTTGATTATAATTACAAAATAAGTTTCAACGAGTTATTAACTGGTAACTACAAATATAAAATAAAAGCTACAATACAAGCTAACAAAGCAACTGAAGCCGGTAACTACTGGACAAAAGATTACGAATTACTTACAAAAGAAGAATCCTTCACTGACACTTCATACGTAAGTATTAACCAACACTTAGATCTTGATTATCAACAATATAACGATCTCCTATCAAGCTTCAAAAAAGAATATGGACTTGCAATTGACGGTGTATTACACCTAGAGATGATAATTGATTTAGATGGCTATATTGATGATAATAGCGTAATAGAGTGTGACAACAATTGTAATCATTTAAAAAAAGAAACAGTTCTAAAGATGGATATTCCGTTAACACAGAATTCGGTTGACATATCAATTAATACAAATGAATCATCAAACAGCAAAGGAACAATATCATATGAACGAAGAGTATCGGACAGTAATACATATATAATCATTCAAGTTGTAGCAATACTACTTCTAATAGTCTGTGTAGTTTTAGTAGCAGTAGTAATAAGCTTCCTAATCAAGAAGCAAAAAATGGTATCATCTTACCACAAGAAAGTTAAAAAAATATTAAATACCTACGATAGTATCATTGTTAATAGCGGTGGCATTAAAGATTTATCAAAATATAATGTCATTAAAGTTAATAGCTTTGAAGAATTATTAGATGCTCACAGTGAGGTTAGAATGCCGATAAATTTTGTGGAATTAAGATCAAACTGCTGTATGTTTATACTAATTAATAATGATATTGCATGGATTTACAGAGTAGTTGGAGATGATTATGAAGAAGAATAGAAATAATAAAATTAGTATTGGAATAAATATTGCCTTCATACTAATTTTTTCTTTTATGACGATAGGATTTGCCCTTTACAACAAATTATTATCAATTAACTCAAATCTATCGCTTGTGGGTAACGGGGAAATTTTTATTCGAAGTATTGATTTAGTTGATAGCTCCAATGTAACAAGTAGTACAAGTCCTACAATTGTTAACAATCAAGTGAATTTTAATATTACTTTTAATGGAACAAATGATACATCTTTTGCTAATTATCAAGTTACGATTGTAAACAATAGCTTTTATGATTACACGTTTTCTGGCATAGACCTAGATTATAGTGTCTCAAGAACTGATGGCGTAAAAGACGGTAGCAGTCTAGACATAACAATAGATGGTATAACAAATGGCGACGCTATCCAAGCTAGAAGTACTAAGACATTCAATATAATAGTTAATCTAAATGCAAATGACAAATCGGCAACTTATGTAACTGAAATATTATCAAGTGTTAACAACGAAATCGTTCAAGAAGCACAAATACTTGCAAGCATAAGTCCTAAAGAAGGGGATTTAAGAACAAGTAATAGTGCAATGTTTACACTAGATGTGATTAGTACCTACGGATATAGTAGAGACTTTACTCTAAATATAACTGATAGCAATTTTTCACTATATGATTTAAATAATAATCCATTAGGAACACTCTCTATCCCGGCCAATGCAGAACAACAATACAGTTTCTATATTAAAGCAAATGATAATGCAACTTTCATAAATGATTCTAAAACAACAACTATAACGTTAAGTACAGCAGGTGTCCCAAGAATTAATGTTGACACCATTACATTACTATTAACACCAAATTCTACTTTGACGGATGATATCCCTCCTGTAGTAGGAAACGTAAGCCTCGCAATGGGCGAAACAGAAGGTACAGCAACTGCCAGTTGGGACTTAATAGATTATGGTTTGAGTAGTGTAGATCACTACGTAATTAATTTATATAATAGTGCAGGTAATTTAGTAAATAGTTACACTGGAACAGATGTTACAAATTACACACTTACGAACCTAAATGAAGGTGAGTACCATGTTGTAGTTTACGCTATAGATGATTCAGGAAATAGTGGTGAGACATATCAAAGCTCCGCCACAACTAGTTCTGGATATGCATCTAAATCAGAACCTACAACTCTAAAATGGCGTTATACAGTTACTAACAACCTAACAAATCTTACATCTAATGGTAATGCATATGCCATCTATCACCAAGAGTATACGGCCACATTAGCAGCCTCTGGATTACTATCAGGCCTTCCAAATAGTATAACAGTAACAATGGGTGGAAAAACTCTTAATGCAAACACAGATTACACATATTCTCAAAATACAGGGGCAATAAAAATAAACAATGTCACGGGAGATATTACTATTACAGCCACTGCTGCAGGAACATGTTTAATAAAAGGTACAGAAGTATTACTAGCAGACGGAACAACAAAAAAAATAGAAGATATTACTTATAATGATTTACTTTTAGTATATAACTACGAAACAGGTAAAATGATAGAAGAATATCCAATCTGGATAGAAAAAGAAGGAAAAACAGAAGGATATCAAAAAACAACTCTTTCAGATGGGACAGTCCTAAAAACAAGAGGGTGGCATGGCGTCTTCTCTGTCGATAAAAATATATTTGTTTCAGTAGATAATGAGAATGACTTTCACGTAGGTACAAAAATCTTGAAAATGGACAAAAATGGCAATAAAAAGACAGTAACTGTAAAAAAAATAGAAACTGTTAAAGAAGAAACAACTTACTACCACGTTGTAAGTACAAGGTATTATAATATTATTGCTAATGGTGTCCTAACAACTGATGGAACTGTCATATTATCTAACCTTTATGGGTTCACTAAAGATTTAAAATGGACTGATTTGCGTAAGAATAATAATGATTACTACACTAAAGAAGACTTATCAATACTTCCTAATTATATGTATATAGGGCTACGTGCTAAAGAGGGAAAATATCTACAAAACTATGGTATGACAAGAGAGCTTTTCCTATGGTACCTAAGTAACAATCAACTTTCTCAAGATATGTTACCAATTAACACCAATGACGAAGGAAAACTACTATTCAATGTTCAAAATAGTATCGATAATAAATGTTATCTATATCCAGAAGGAACAATTTACCGACTTCCTAGTAATGATAAAGTATTAAAATATATAGATACTAGCACAAACAAAGAGTATTATCCTAATGATTCAGTAAAAATAGAATTAAGTACATACTTTAAAGCTATAATGAAATAAAAAACGTTCAATCACGAACGTTTTTTAACTTTTAAATAATTATCTAAATAGTTAGCCCATTCTGGTGTCTCTTCTTCCAAAAATAAATGCTTTAAAAAATTAATCATAATCTCTTTTCTAGCTATAGCTTCATTTTTTCCGGATTCGGTTAACATATAATAATCTAACATTAACAATTTTTCAAAAAAGTGGCATACACTAATAGAAGATGAAACACCATTACTAGTAATAGAAGTTGGGTTCACCATTGGATCAAAAAAAATCCTATTATGAGACATACCATAAGCATGAGTTCTAATAATACCTGTTGCGCCCATCGCGTCGCACATATCAGCGTCAGATACAACCATTCCTTCCAGAGTATCAGGGACTATTCCCATGAGTCTTTTTTGAAACCCAATTTGCTTAATCGCGTGGCATACTATTTTCTGAGTATTTAAATCAACTCCCGCTTTATCCATAATACGTCGAGCATTTAAAAGCATTTCTGCTGCCGCACTACCAAAAAGTTTATAATCATCAACATCATGTAATAAAGAGATTAACTCTACTAAATTTGCATCAGCTCCTTCCGCTAAGGCAAAACGAGAAGACATAAGTAATACTCTTCTAATATGATTAATGTCATGACCAGACTTATCATTTTCTAGTAAATTTTTTACTTCATTAAATATAATATCCATCATAAAAAAACACATCCATGCCTTAATTATACCCTAAAAATAAAGAAAAACTAAAAAAAAGAGCAAAAAAACTTGATTATTTATAAATTAAATATTATAATGAATTAGTCTTAACTTATTAAGACAGTGCCTGCCCAAGTGGCGGAATAGGTAGACGCACAGGACTTAGGGCCTCTATTAATTCAATTATTAAAAAGGCCTTGAGCACTAATTCAGAAATGGATTAAGTGAATTTGCTCAAATTCGGGGAAACCTTACAGATAACGCTGATGGCAATCCCGAGCCAAGATTTACATGGAGGGTAGCTTGAAATTAAAATATTCAAAGAGCTTATTACAAGAAGTTGTTGCAAATTCAAAAAGCAAACGTGAAAGTATATTAAAACTCGGATTAAAACCATATGGTGGCAATTATAGAGTTTTTGATAAATACGTTGAGCTATATGATATTTCGACAAATCATTTTCTTGGACAAGGCTGGAATGTTAATAATAGTCCAGCAGATGTTAAGCCTATTGAAAAATATTTTAATAACGAAATACCAATTACCAGTTATAAATTGAAAAATCGCATTTTAAGAGATAATATAAAACCCTGGAAGTGCGAAAAGTGCAATTTAACAAAGTGGAATAATAAACCTATACCACTAGAATTGCATCACATTAATGGCAACAGCAAAGACAACGAACTAAGTAATCTTATGCTTCTATGTCCGAATTGTCATGCTTTAACTGATAATTATAGAAACCGTAAATAAGGTGTAGAGACTTAATGGGCAATACCTAAGTCGTAGGATATGGTAAAGAGAAAGTCCAGACTACAAACACTGTAGTGGTAACGAAAGTTATAGTAGTACGAAAATCCTGCGAGTGTAATAGCTCGTGCCGGTTCAAGTCCGGCCTTGGGCACCATTTATAATTTTAAATAATGCAGGAATACCCAAGTCCGGTTGAAGGGATCGGTCTTGAAAACCGAGAGGGCGTGAAAGCGCCGCAGGGGTTCGAATCCCTTTTCCTGCGCCATTTATCGCGGGATGGAGCAGCTCGGTAGCTCGTCGGGCTCATAACCCGAAGGTCGTTGGTTCAAATCCAGCTCCCGCAACCATGG
>CACXCK010000011.1 GCA_902766135.1 uncultured Erysipelotrichaceae bacterium | reverse complement strand
GAATACTCTTCTATACTATATTCCCAAAGACTCGTATTATCAGTTTTTTGGATAATGTGAATGCCATTTACAAAGATACTTTCGTATAGTTTTAAGAATGCATTTGATGTAAGACGGCGTTTATGATGTTTTTTCTTAGGCCATGGATCAGAGAAATTTAAATATAGCGTATCTATTTCATGGCCAAAAATATCAGTTAGCTCGATTGCATCCATTAGAATAAATCTAATGTTTGGAGATAATTCTTTTTCAGTAGCCCGGACAAGAACGCTGTCACTCTTTTCAATGCCAATAAAATTTATATTCGGATTATTGCGAGCTTTTTCAGTTAAAAACTTTCCCTTCCCACACCCTATTTCCAAGTGGATTTTGTTATTATTATTGAAAACTTCCTGCCAATGGTTTTTGTATTCTTTAGGATTATTTATAAATGTTTCGTTTTGATTTAATAACGATGTTGCATTTTTTACTTTTCTAATACGCATTTAAGTTCACTTCTTTCTTAATTAACATATACTATTTGTGAGGAGATGGAACATGAGGAAAGATCGGAATGGATTTTTTGAAAGCTCTAATTATCAAATGAGCGCATTTGGACAAAATGCTATGCCAAATATGGGGATGATCCCAAATATGAGTTCAGCAAGCAATAATTTTTATAGCCAAATTCCTATGCAACAACCAGGAATGGATAGTTCTACTATAGATTCTTTTGATAATAGAATATCTAAATTAGAAAGAAATATCCAAAGGCTTGAAGCAAGACTTAATAAATTAGAAGCTGGAAGTATAAATAATAATTATGATGAAAATAGTAATATGTATATGGTTTAGTTTATACTTACTTTGTTAAAAGTAAGTTTTTTTATAATTTTATTTAAGTATTCTTTGCCAAAAATGTCTGTTAGTAGGCCTTGTTTGTAAGAGATATAAAGGTATGTAATAGCTCCTACAATACTTATTATGCCAACATATATTACGCATGACGTTTTACTATATATATCTAGAGGAACGATGTGTTTTAATATACAGACAACAATTACCATAATGATTGTTGGAAGAAGGATTTTTATGAATGTTTTTATTGTATCTTTGTATACTAGGTGATAGTCTTTTTTTAGTAAGTAAAGAGTTGATAAAACACTTGTTAAGTAGCCTAAAACACTAGCTACACAAGCCCCTATAAAGGCCGGTAAATGGATTGCATGGAAGAAAATCATTAATGGCATATCTAGAATAGCATTAGTAGCATATCCTAAAAGCGTTGTAATGTAAACCATTTTGAATTTATTACAGCTTTGAAGAGTACTAGATGTAATCATATATAGATTAAAAAATAAAGGAGTAAAAATGTAGACAGCTAGGACAAGTCCACCAAGGGCAACGTCACTTGTCCCATAGAAGATACTCCAAATAGGTTCTGATAATAGTGCAATGCCTAAAACCATTGGAATACAGGCAACAAGTATGATTTCTAAAGCTTTATTTAAACGTTTGCCAACTAAGTCCCATTTTTTTAATGTGTATGCTTCGACAATGTTCGGAATAAGACTAACGGTTAAACCCATAGCAATAGAGTTTACAACCATGCTAATCTTTCCTGACCACGTAGTAACAGATGAAGTAATAAATTCTGTTGTGTGGGCATCAAAGCCAAGATAAGTCATTGTCCTTGAGATGAAGACCATATCTACGAAACTATAGATAGATACTGCTATATCAATAATGATAAATGGTACTGCATAAGAGATTATTTTCTTTTTTATTTCTTCGTTAGTAATATTGTCTTTTTTTATTGATTTATCGAGTGACAATTCTTTTTTATTCTGACGAATACTTTTCCAAACATAAAGCATGGCTGTAGACCCACCAACAAAAGCACCAAAAACAGCAATACCAACAGATGTTGTTAGAGATAAATGAAAAACATTTAACGCAATGAAACTGCCTGCTAAAATAACGGTTATTCTAACCACTTGTTCAATTACTTGACTAAAGCTTGAAACATTGATTATGTTATGTCCTTGTAGATACCCTTTGCTAACACTTAAGAATGGTACTACCAATATTGCAAATGAAACGCATCGAATAGCAAATGATACGTCTTCAATGGTATTACCACCAGTTAAATTGCCAAGTATTAGCTCAGCAATAAATGGGGCAAAAATAAAAAGCATAATAAACACAGCAATTGATAATAGACCGATTATTTTTTTAGCTAATTCATATGCTCTTACTTTGGCGTCCATCATTCCTAAGGTGTTATATTCTTTTATTATTTTACTCATTGCTGATGGAATGCCAGCCGATGATATGTCTAAAAAGATAACATAAATGTTATATGCATAGGCATATAGGGCACTTCCTTCAACTCCTACCATTGCATAAAAAGGAATAACATAAAGCATTCCTAGTATTTTAGTTATGATAATGGCAATTGTTGCAATTATTGTTCCTTCTAAGAACCCACTTTTTTTCATTTTATACCACTCATTCTTTTTCACTATATATCACCATGGCTGAGAAACAGTAAATTTGATCATCACCATGAATGGCTATAGCAACTTCGTACTTGATATCTATTATATCACCATTTAAAGTACTTAGAAAGTTATTTATTTTAGCTTGTAAATCCCATTCGGTATTTTCATCAAAACACTTTACTTTCATAGAACCATATCCTTTCACCTTATTACATCATATTTTTTAATAAAAAAATGTCGAATTTAGGCAAAAAGAAAAGAGATTATAAGATAATCTCTATTTATTTTTCTTAGCAATTTTTTTTAGTTCGTCATAGTAAATTGTATTAGCTACAATAATGTATGGAACTAACCAAATTAAAATAATAAACAATGTAAATGGGATAGCTACGAACCAACCAATGAAGCTTAAGCAGAACACAAAATAATCCCATTTATATCCCTTCATCATTTCTCTACTTGCTTCTAGCGCTTCGTTTCCTTTTGTTTTAGTATCGATTACAATGTAAGAAACGAATGTATAAGCAATTATCATTATGATACCAGGAATAACAAATGCCAATGTACAAAGTGCAATAATAACTGTTGTTAATGCCTCAGCAATTAATAAGTCAAGCCATTTTTCTTTGATAGTATTAATTATTGTATCAGTGTTAAATTTTCCCTTTCTAGTAAATTCAAGGATATATTTGATGTATCCAGCAAATAATATTCCAAAAACAATACCCATTAAACTACCAAACAAGTATGTTGACGTAGGTATGTTTATGTGTTCTAAAGAATATAATATGTTTTCTGGATCAATGTTTATTTTAGGAATAGCTATTCCTTCTAATGCAGATTCTAGAAAACTTATAACTAGTAATGGCCACCAAATATTCCATAAATTGCCTTTAATTTTTTCTTTGGCAATTCTTTTAATCTTTGCCCTTTCCATATACTTCCTCCATTCTATTAGTATTATATCTTTTTTGTTAAAAGAAATCAAGATTATACTTATGTCTTTTGAACGAAAAAAAAGAACTCTTCACGAGTCCTTTCATTTTATTATATGGGGCGAAATGTGGGGATCGAACCCACGCATACCGGAGCCACAATCCGGCGTGTTAACCACTTCACCAATTCCGCCATGACTTAATATTAACAAATTATTGTTTATTTTTCAAGAGTATATTATAATAATTATTAGGAAAGATGGTGTTTTTAATGATTATTTTGAGTATTAAAACTGATTTGGAGGACTTTTTTTATCCACTTTGGAAAGCTTTTTCAGATGCTTATGATATGCTTAATCATTTTTTATTAGGCTTTATGGATCAACAAACATTAACACTATTTTTGGCTGCTTTATTTGTCTTAGCTCTTATTTTAGTTCTGATGGCTATTATAAATAAAAATAACTAGGATACTAGTTATTTTTATGATGTTGAACTAATGGCGTACTATCCGTGATGTTTTTAAATGTAAAGCCATGTGATAAGCCATATTTTATAATTGTTTCTACGGCGTCCACGCTGTATTTTTTTATGTCATGTTGTAATACTACATATGTGCTTTTTTCGCCTAGAGAATTAATAACATTTTTGGCTACTGTATCAGTGTTTGTTGTTTCACCAGCGTCGCCACTGACGATGTTCCAGTCATAGTACTTATATCCCTTTTCAGTTACCATCTTACCAAGAGAACTCATTATATGACTTCCATTATCATAGTTTTTGCTTATTGTATTGGAACTTCCGCCTGGGAATCTTATAAATTTAGTTTTTTTGCCAGTTATTCTTTCAACTTTGTACTCTATTGCGTTTAAGTCATCAAAATAATTTTTGGTTGATGAATAGATATAGCTGTAATCATGAGTTTTACTGTGTAACCCGATTGTGTGTCCTTCATCTGATGCTCTTTTTATTAAATGATCATATCCTCTTGTAAGAGCTTGATCTGTGACAAAAAAGGTCGCTTTAATATTATATTTTTTTAAAATATTTAGTAATTCTTCTGTATAAGGTCCTGGACCATCATCAAAGGTTAAGTAAATAGTCCCATGGCCATATACTTGTTTGTACTTTTCATAGACATGAATAATTCTGCTAATAGTTGCTTCATTTCCAGCTTTGTCACTTACTTTATATGTTATAGTGTAGTTTCCACTTTTGGAAGGATTAACACTTCCTATTACTTCAATATGTTCAGTTAAATCACCGTCACAATTATCTTCGGCAGTAGCGCCAGGTTCTTCGTATTTACTACCAATTTCGATTGATAATTCTTGTTCTTTATTTAGTTTAATTATTGGGGCAATTTCATCTTTAGTTGTCACTTTTTTTTCAATTATTGTTTTGTTTTTGGATGAGTCTTCAACTTCGATAGTGATTAAATCATCTTTGATATTTGTTTTTAAACTATTAGTTAAATCGCCATCATATTCATCAAATGCTTTAATTTTTGATTCTATTTTGCCATTTGGGCAAACATTAATTACTTCATCATCAATAGTTATAGTAGGCTTTATTTTATCTTTTACAATAAGGTCTTGTTCTAATACTTTTGATGAGGAGTCATGTTTTAAGGTGTATGTCATGTGGTATGTTCCAACTTTAGAGGTGTCTATGAATCCTTCTTCTATTACTTCTACGTCTTTACATTCAAGCATATTGCCATAGCAAATTATCCCAATGTTTCTAACATATTCATCTTGGTATGATAATTCAATAGTTTTTTTATAATCTTTAATTCTAAAGTGAGGAAAAAAGATTGTTATATTGCCAATTATGATAATTATAATTATTCCTATAAATAACAATCTTTCTACTTTCATACAGCCTCCTACTAATTAATCATTTAAACTTTCTTTAATGTATTTTGCACTAGCCATTTTTGATGTTGTTATAAATCCTTTTGGGGCGTTAATAATATCTGGTATCCTGTTAACTACGTCTGCGCATGTTAGTTCAGCTGTTTCTGGGGAAGCAAAGCATAACTTAGTTGTTGGGCAGCCAAATATAGTCCATTCATTTTTGTCTGTCTCATCTTTATCATATATTTTACCAATGCATTCTATCTCAATTAGAATATCTTCCTCTGTTTTGGCATATACTTTCGAAATGGTTCCAATACACATACCTTCATCAATTGTCATGTTAAGGGTATTACTCTCTATTTTAGTTGATGAAATTATTGGTTTTCGTTCTTCCTTTATGTCAGATATGTGAATATTTAATCTGTCAGCCAACCAACCAGCAACATTCCACATATAGCTCGGAATGAATTCACGCTTATTTTTTAAGGCGCTAATATCATCTTTAGTGTATCTATTAATTTCGGAGATGGTACTTTCAAATTCGGAAACTGTCAAACCTGCCCCATGAGCATTGGCAAGGGCTAAGCCATAATCTTCAATATTATACGAACTAACTCCTTTAATTTTTGTTATTTTATGGGTTGAGCCGCATATATCGGTTATAATATGTCCCCAAAATATATCTTGGTAGCCACAGCCAATGATGGTACAATTGAAGGCTTTAGCTAGGGTATCTAATTCTTTATATAAAAGAGGATTAGAGTTTTCTGGAAAGAAGGCTTCTTCACATGTTGTTAGAACGTTTACACTATTTTTTATACAAGTTCTTAGTTCATTATTTATTTCATTTAAAGTGCTTTTAGTTGCTATAATGGCAACGTCTGGTTTAGTTTTTCTTAACACTTCATCTAAAATATTAATACTACTAACTTTTATGCCTTTTTCTTCAGTACCCATA
This sequence comes from uncultured Erysipelotrichaceae bacterium, assembly GCA_902766135.1. Taxonomy (GTDB): domain Bacteria; phylum Bacillota_I; class Bacilli_A; order RF39; family UBA660; genus Ventrenecus. Next base: position 4,167 of record CACXCK010000011.1, on the reverse strand, counting down.
ATTACACCGATATCATTACCAATTATTTTTTCATTGACATCGAAAGCTCCGACTATTTCGCCATCTTTTTCATAAATAAAACGCATGATGTATTTACTCATCTTACCACAACCAATTTGAACCACTTTTATTCTTTTCATTCTTATTCCCTACTTTCTAAATCAACATTTTCTTCTCTAATTAAGTCTTTAAACTCTTTTTTGAATCTTTCAATTTCTTTTAGTTTGACATCTTCATAAATATTTTTAGCATTGCAAATAGCTTTATATATATGCTTTATTTTTACTTCTGTTTCATTGTCAAAGACCGCATAGGTAAAAGCATTAGCAATGATTGTAAGACAGATGTCAGGATAACGAGAAGCAATTTCATATACTCTTTTGTATTCATCTGTCATTTCAACGATAAACTTCATGATTTTTTCTTTAATAAAATCTGTGTAGTTTAATTTAACATTCATTTGCGCTTCCAATTTAGGAATTGTTCCTAGCAATATTTTGACTGTATCCTCGGCATCTGTTTCTAAAACTTCAATTTTTTGAAATCTTCTTAGAAAGGCTCTGTCTCTTAAAATATATGTTTCGTATTCTTCAGTTGTGGTTGCCCCAATCATTTTTATGGTACCACGGTCAAGGCCAGCCTTTAACATGTTAGCAAAATCTATACCACTGTTATCTGTTGTGTTTTTATTTACTAATACGTGAGTTTCATCGATAAAAAGAATTGTTTTTTCTCTTTCGTTTAATTCTTTGATAAGTAAATCAATCTTTGCTTCTGTAGCGCCTTCAACATTTATTTCTCCTAGTAAGGATGTAATATTAATCTTAATTATATGCCATCCTTTTAAAGCGTTTGGAACTTCGTTTTTTTGAATTAAATATGCTAATCCTTCAACTATGGCAGTTTTACCTATGCCAGGTTTACCTACTAACAATGCACTCTTTTCAGGTGTTAGCAAACAAAGTATTACTTGTTTAATTTCATTATCTCTTGCAATAGCTGGATTTGTTATATACTTTTTAGCAGTTAAATCTTCGCCATAACGTTCTAACATTCCGGTAGGAATCACTAATTCTTCCATATACCCTCCTTATTAATAGAATTTTGAACATGATTCTTCTTGAATATGTTCACTTATATTTTTTTCTGTTTTTTTAATGCTTTCTATTTCATTTTCATTAAAGATGTTATTAATGTCTGTATCGATATAAGATTGATATGTTTTGAATGTAAATTCATAAAATGAACCTACTTCTAAGTTATTAATTAGCTCATTGTTTATTTCAATTGTAGCTATCTCGTCACTACCATTTTCTGACAACACAACATAGTTTTTCTCATCTTTAGTATTACGAATCATCTCAACGTAGTATGTACGAGTGAAATTGCATGAAAAATACTTTGTTTCACCTTGATAGTATCTTAGACGATTATTCTTGATTGTTTCAATATTTTCTTCGTTACTAGTTATTGTTATTATTGGCTCTAGGTAGTAATTGTATACTTTTTTTTCTGCTAGGTGGCTAATGACATCTTTAATTAATTCTGGTTTTACATACACACTTTCAATATTCCAATTTAAATATACGTTATTATCTTCTTTTTTGATATTTGTTGATATTTGATTAGCGATTGGATAATAGTGGAATTCAACAATAACATTTTTTATGTTGTTATCCACTATATAGTCAGATACATTACCAACAAATACAGTGTTTTTATCCATAATTAGTTCTTCTTTTAATACCTCAGTGGTAATACTTTGAGGAGCACTGTTAATAAACTCAGTATCAGTTATTTCTACTGCCGCAATACCACAGCCGATGGATAAAAGAACAAAAGCACAGGTAAGACGAATGGTGAAAAAAAGAGCATTATTCTTTTTGTCTATTACATAATCATATAGTAGTGAAAAGAAAAGGGTTCCAAGTAGAAATAAGGTAATCATTACCAAGTAAAAACCGTAGTAAGTAACACCTTTAAAGAATAGATAAATACATAATAGTAGTATAATAGTCATCCCAAGTAGATATATTGATAAGCCTAGTAAAATTAATATTGAAAACATTTTGAGTGCAAAAACCATGATGTTAATAATAAGTTTGCTAACATTAAATTGTTTTTCTGTCTTTTTGGGAAGTGGTGTATCATCATCAGTTGGAACAATATTGTCTAAGCATCTTAGGGTAATTACTACAGAAAAAACATAATAAGATAGGTCAAGAACAAAATGCCATAGTCTATAGAATATTCTATTTACTGGACTTGGAAGAATATAAAAAACATCTTTACCTAATCTAATTAATAAGTTAACGGGAATATGTAAAATACCTAAAATTAATAGAAAAGTAATAGCTTCGCAGAACAAAATTGATAATTCTTTGGGACTTTTTTTACTAACACTCTTAATTATTCTTTCGATTTTGATAATCAATTTATTAGCGGCGTCACCAATTGGGTCTTTTTCCATTTGTTCTTTTTTATTTGATAATTCTTCAGCTAACTCAAAGACATCGCCAAATGTTTTGACAGCATCTTCTTCACTTAGTCCTTTTTTGATTCGATCATCAATGTAACCACTGTACTCTTTGACGATTTCTTCTATTTCATCTTCTGGTCTACCTTTAATGCCATTTCTAAGCTTTGTCAAAAATGTTCTTTTTTTCATGTAGCCCCTTCTTCCTAATATATATTATAAGAAATATTAGATAGCGAGTCAAGAAAGTAGCAAAGAAAAAAACAGCGATTTGCTGTTCTTTTCCGAATTCCCTTCCAATATGTAGTTGTGGTTGAAATGATTTTGGTTGGCTAGGTAGTGTTCTATGAATACGAATTAATTTGGGAATTCTGGCCAAAACTTGTTTGGTTGGTTATTACTATAAATGTTTTAATTATTATTTTCAACGGGAGATTTTGACAAGTTTTGTCGAAATATACTATTCAGTTCTTAAGGCAATTACAGGATCCTTTTTACTTGCCATTTTTGAAGGTATTGAACCACCAATTAAAGTTAACGTAATACTTATTATAAGAAGTATTAATAAGTGAATTATATTCATCTTAGCAACATTATCTAGATCAGTAAGATTCTTTAATAGTACGTTAGTTGGGAAGGTAAGTATCCAGGCAATAAATATTCCTAGGAGTCCTGAGAATAGCCCAATTAAGAAAGTTTCAGCATTGAATACTCTTGAAATATCCTTTTTACGAGCACCAAGGCTTCGAAGTATGCCAATTTCTTTAGTTCTTTCTAAGACTGACATGTACATGATGATACCAATCATTATTGAAGATACTACAAGACTAATTGATGAGAATGCTATTAGAACAATGGTAATTCCATCCATAATACTTCCAGATACGCTTGTTATTAGGGACGCTTGATCAATGAATATTACTTGATCTTCTTCTTTTTTATTATCATTATATTTTCTTAAGTATTCAACAAGCGATTCTTTTTCATCAAAGTTTTTTGGATAAATATAGATTAGATTTGGATATTTTTTACCGCCTAGAGCACCTAGAATGGTGCTTTTAAGTAGAAGACCGTTCTTACTTGTTGTATCAAACATTTCACCTGTTAAAACGTTATAGTTTGCGTCAGTTTGTTTTTTTACAATGTCTGATTCTAGAGAGTTATTTAAAATATATTGTTGAAGTTCTTCTGTTATGAAAATTCCACTTCCACTTCTACTCATCATATTCTTATGTTCTTTTTTCATTCTAAGTATTCCAACTATGTTAACAGTTATGTTATTTTCGTTGTTATATAATTTTTCATTCACTTCATTCATAATAAAGTAATCATTTATATTAGTAAATAAGTCGTTATTTAAAACTATTTTGAAATTGCTATTTAATGTTTCTTCAAAAGAGATGTCATCACCGCTAATGCCTAATACTTCTTTGGTTGTTTCGGTAATTCTATTATCTTCGAATATTAATAATATAGCTTCGTTCTTATTTTCAGGCATACGTCCCTTTAAAACTTCATAATAGTTTGTCATAAATGGAGAAAATTCATTAGAATTCATACTTTTGACAGGAATGTTGGCTATTACATCTGTGGCATTACTAACTAGACGATACTTATTATCTTTTTTTTGAATAACGTTGTAATTAATACCATAATTTAAGCTAACTGATGAGTAATACTCACTAGGAATG
>CACXCK010000010.1 GCA_902766135.1 uncultured Erysipelotrichaceae bacterium | reverse complement strand
CACGCACTTTAACACCCTTATCATCATGGATTTAACAGAAACAAAACACTCTTTATATAAAGAACTATTATCTAACTTATTAACATTCATCATTTGTGAAATAGGGGTATTAATAATTGCTAAACTACTTACTAACTGGATTATAGAACCAGTTAAAAAATCGTTTGAAAGTCAAAAAACATTTGTTGCTGATGCTTCTCATGAATTAAAAACGCCCCTTTCAGTTATGATTGCGAGTGCTGATGCCTACTTCACTGATCATGACGAAAAATGGGTTAAAAACATGAAAAACGAATCAGAAAGAATGATTAAATTAGTAACTGAATTACTAGACCTTGCTAAAACAGAAGAAGAACAAGAAATACTTATGAACAATAACAATTTATCTGATATTATAGAAGGCTCAATACTAACATTTGAAAGTCTATTCTATGAAAAAAATATTAAATTAAAATATGATATAGCTCCAGACATAAATATGTTATGTAATGAAAACTTAATAACAGAACTAATGAGTATCTTAATTGATAACGCAGTTAGACACACTAAAGAAAAAGACACTGTTAAAGTTTCCCTTAAAAAAAGTAACAAACAGATAATATTAGAAGTAAAAAACAAAGGTTTACCAATTAACAAAGATGAAGAAGAAAAAATCTTTGAAAGATTTTACAAAGTAGATAACTCCCGTAATAGGAATAATAATAACTATGGCTTAGGTCTTGCCATTGCTAAGAATATTGTTCTAAAACACCATGGAACTATATCCGCTCATTCAGAAAAAGGATATACAACATTCAAAATAATCTGGGAAGAAAAATAATTTAAGTTTTATTTAAGAATCATAGTGTTAAATAATTAATGAAGGAGTGAAAGAATGAAAAAACAAGAAAATAATAATAACAATAAGGAAAAAATTTATATAGCCGTTATAGTCATATTAATAGTTTTTATAGGTATCGTTTTCTGGCGTTTAAAAAGCGATAATAAACTAGATAATATATTTAGTAATGAGGCAAAAGAAAAGATTGAATTAAAACACACAGATACACTAACTGTTAAAAGTGATGGAGTATATATTACTGATGTCTCAGAAGTAGTAGATGAAGTTATGCCATCTATTGTTGCTATTACAAGTAAAACAGTTATTAACTCAGGAAGATTTGGACCAGCTTACTTTGGTGGAAGTTACACAGCTGAAGGTTCTGGATCAGGTGTAATAGTATCTGAAACAAACGATGAACTATTCATCTTAACTAATTATCATGTAGTTCAAAACTCTACAGAATTATCTGTCAAATTTATTGATAATGAAAGTTATGATGCCTCAATTAAAGGCGTATCAGAAAGAAAAGATATCGCGATTGTCTCAGTAAAGAAAAGTGCAATCAAAGCAGAAACTCTAAAACAAGTCAAAATAGCGACTATTGGTAACAGTAATGAACTAAAAGTAGGTAATGGTATTATTGCTATTGGTAATGCCCTAGGTTATGGTCAATCAGTAACAACTGGTGTTGTAAGTGCCTTAAATAGAGAAGTATCTACTGATTCATATGTTCAAGATATGATTCAAATAGATGCTGCTATAAATGGTGGTAATAGTGGCGGAGCACTTCTAAACAGCAAAGGTGAAGTAATCGGTATTAATTCTGTTAAATACTCATCAAATGCTTTAAGTTCTGGAGCAAGTATTGAAGGCATGGGATTTGCTATTCCAATCACTGATGTCGAAGAAATAATTGAAAAACTAATTAATGGTGAAAATGACACAGGTGGACTTACAATCGGTATTGAAGGAAACATGACTAATTCAGAAGCTCTAGCTGGATATAACTTACCAGAAGGATTCTATATTTCTAAAATAGTAGAAGGTGGTAATGCTGAATCATCTGAACTAGAAATAGGAAATATCATAACCGAAATAGATAATAACAAAGTATCATCTCTAGATGTTATAAAAAAAGTTCTTAATAATAAGAAAAAAGGCGATAAAATAACTCTAAAAGTAAAATACGCAAGTAAGAATGAATATAAAGAAAAAGAAATAACTATTAAATTAAATAAATAATTTAAGCCTCATTTAATAATAAGTATCTATAATTACATCATAAAGGAGGCGATAATATAAGATAATAAATTATTAAAAATAGATACCCGATAATAATCTAAACATATATAAAAAGCACTAACTATTTCGTTAGTGCTTTAACTTTATAAAAGCATAATTTATACTTATTTCTTTTTTCCTTTAATTCCGTTTATAATACTACCCTTAATACCATTTTCTAATACGCCTTTAACAATTCCTCTTGTATCAAGACCTAATGTTTCATCAACCGTATTTAATACCTTATTAACTTTATTAGAACCTCTAGAAAGAGTATCCGTACCAGTTAATTCATTTCTAATTAAAGTGCATACTTTTGAGGGGGCTATTAAACCATTAAATCTAACTTTAATATTCTTCTCTTTAGTCTGTATATTAATATCAAATCCCTTAGCATTACACTGTACTTCATTATTATATATTTTAATATCTTCTAAACTTATGCTTTCAATTAACTCTTTTTGCTTTTTAAATATTCCTTTTTGCCTCTCAAATATCATTCTTTTATTAGTAAGCGTAAGATAGTCTCCAACAACATCACGATTGTATCCGACTTCTCCTTCAAATAATATTACTTCATCACTATCTAAAGTATAATTCACGTTTACTCACCAACCTAAATCTTATCAACAACAATCTTACTAATATATCCGTCATCATCATAAGTAAATGATACTTCATAATCACCATCTAAAGAGTGCTTAATATCTATTATTTCTTTTTCATCAGTAGTTTCTTTTCCATCAAATACTAAAGTAACAATTCTCTCATTTGTCTTATTACTTTCAACTATAGTATCTAGAGTATCCCTTAAGAAAAAGGCATTTTTTGTTCCGTTATCTCCACTAAACTGAAAATTGAATCTTTCTTTAAGAGCACTATCTTGTTGAGACTTAATACTCTCCTCAATTTTATTTCTATTATCATCAAATTCATTCTTACTATCTATAGAGCTAAAAATACCAAACATAACTATGGCTATAAAAAATATCACAAACAATATAATAGGAACAACCATAAATCTAGAAGTATTTTTAAAAGCTCCTAAACCAGTATTTATTACTTCCTTCATAGTATCATCCAAATTAATATTAACATTTAAATCATCTTTTAACTTATATTTTGACCCACAATAATCACATTTAGCATACTCCTTATTTTCATCAATAACCAATGTAGATCCACAATGTGAACACTTTAATTCTTTCATATTTAATCCTCCAACTTAATAATACCATAACAATCTAAAACAGTAAATATCATAAAAAAGTTACATATTTATATTTCTATACTTTATGTTATAATAAAAGCAGAAAGGAAAAACTATGGAAAAAGAAAAAACAAAAGACTTTACAATTGAAGAAAAAAGTCAAAGAGGATTAAAAGGAATAAGTAAGTTCTTGTATATCATGGCAAATATCATTAAAGTATTTGTAATCATTGGTATCGTTGGAATGGTTATTGCTATGCTATGTATTCCAACATTAACTAAAAACATTAAAACAAGTGAAGTAGATGGCGAAAAAATAATTTCAATCTTCGATCAAGAATTCTCTTATACGCGTACAGATGAAGGATACACTTTAATTGAAAAAGGTAAAGAAGATAATAAGATAATTATCAAAGATGACAGTGATATTGAAACAATTAATAAAGTATTTAACTATATTGAGAAGAATGACTTATCAAGAATAACTATTTTTATTGAAGTTGCCTTTGCCTTAATAATTGCATCTTTAGTTATTGAAATATTCGTAATGAAAAAAGCACATAACTTATTCAAAAATATCTATGACGAAGATACACCATTTACAACTACAAACATCGACTTACTAAAGAGCATTGGTAAATTACTAATATATACAGTAGTATTAAATATTCTAGCTAATTTAGTAATATCATATGCCTTTAATACTGAAGTAACTATTCAAATAACTAACATCTTCGAAATATTAATCGCGTTCCTTGCCTCATACATCTTTGAATATGGTTATAAACTTCAACAAAGTACTAAAGGTAGTATCTACACAAAAGAATAAGCACTAATTTGAAGTGAACCCTGTTTAGGAGACATTAAATAAAAAGCAGTATTTTTAAAAAGAAGCAATTAGTTTTGCTTCTTATTTTTTGACTT
>CACXCK010000009.1 GCA_902766135.1 uncultured Erysipelotrichaceae bacterium | reverse complement strand
GATAACAAGAAGAAAGATAAAGACGTACTTGAAGAAATTGAATTCTTATAAAATAAGACACATTTCATTAAATGTGTTTTTTTTATTGAAAAAAAATTTAATTTGTATTATCCTATTATAGTAGGAGAAGATTTTATATGATACGATGGAAACGATTTAAAAGAAGATGGAGATATAATCGTAAAAGAAGTTTTATGAATATGTTACTTGTTCTTTTATTATTTAGTTTTGGTTTGGGTTATGCTACTTTAAAAACTGATTTGTCTATAGATGGGACTTCTCAATTTTTAGATGCTAGATGGAATGTTTATTTTGATAATCTAGTTGTTGAAAATGGTAGTGTTAGTCCTATAAGTGCTGCTAGTATAGTTGATAGTACAACTATTAATTTTTCTGTTAAGTTAGAAAATCCGGGTGATTATTATCGCTTTCATGTTAATGTTATAAATGGTGGTAATATGGTAGCCATGGTTGATTCTATTAATATTTCACCAGTATTAAGTGATGAACAAAAGAATTATTTAAAATATGATGTTACTTATGCAGATGGTATTAGTATAGATTCTTTTCATAAACTTGATATTGGGGCTGTTGAAAACATTTTAGTTAACTTTCAATATTTAGAAAATGCTGATGCTAGTTTATATCCTACGGAAGACCAATCTTTTACGATTGCTGTTTCTCTTACTTATGTACAAGCAGATAGTAGAGCAATTGATAGACCTGTGTTATCTTTAGAAAATGCTAGTTGGAATAAGATATTACAATATGTAAATACTGATAGTATATGTGATGTTTTTTCTGTAGGTGATGTTAAGACAATTGATATGGGTTCTTTTGGTACTCATCAAATAAGACTTGCTAATTGTTCATTACCTACTGAATGTAATGATTCTACTAATTTTTCACAAACAGCGTGTGGGGTAGTTTTTGAATTTACAGATATTGTTTCTTATCATAATTTTAATTCTAGTAAAACTAATGAAGGTGGATGGCCTGTTTCACAGATTAGAACTTATTTAAATAATGATTTTTATAATGCATTACCTACTGATATAAAAAATAGTATTTTAGATGTTAATGCGATAACTGGTCATGGTAAAAAAGAATCTTCTAATTTTAAAACTACTGATAAAATATATTTATTAGCACCAACTGAAGTTTGGGGAGTTGGTGGGGCATCTGATAGAGATAGTGCAGAAACATTAACTAGACAATTAGATTATTATAATGGATTAGGTATTACTGGTTCTGGTAATAATCCTTTAGCTTCTAAATATGATACTTCTACCAATACTAAGAAAAATTGGTGGTTACGTACTTCGGATAATGCTGATAATGATGACTTTTTAAAGGTAAATAATGCTGGTCATTGGGGAGATAGTACGGCTGATTTAGAGTTGGGAGTGTCTCCTGCTTTTAGAATAAAATAATGTGAGATAAATAAAATTTTCTCATTTTTGTTAAAAAAATGTTGACAAATCAACAATTTATGCATAAAATATTACTAGTCAAGAAAAAGGAAAGAGATTTATATCCACCTGATTTGCGAATAGCGATAGGTAAAAAGCCGTGAATTCAAGTAAATTGTTTTGATATGGTTTTTTAGCGGATATAAATATTATATCTGCTTTTCTTATATTATGGAGGTGTTAGGTATCGCAAAGGATAATAATAACATGTTGATTAATGATCAAATTAAGGTTCGTGAAGTATTAGTAATTGGACCTAATGGAGAGCAAGTAGGTGTTAAATCTATTCAAGATGCATTAACTTTAGCTAGTTATGCTGCACTTGATTTAGTTTTAATTAGCCCTAATGCTAATCCACCAGTTTGTAAAGTAATGGATTATAATAAATATCGTTATGAAAAACAAAAGAAGGCTAAAGATGCTATTAAGAAGCAAAAAGCTAGTATGTCAGAACTAAAAGAGTATCGTTTATCACCTGTTATTGATGTTGGAGATTTTGAGACTAAGTTAAGAAATGCAACTAAGTATCTAGAAAAAGGAGATAGAATTAAACTTACCATTCGTTTTAAAGGACGTCAAATGGCTCATACAGAATTGGGTAAGGAAGTTCTTGATCGTTTTGCCGACAGAGTAGCAGAAATAGCAGATGTAGAACAAAGTCCTAAATTAGATGGTAGAACAATGACATGTGTTTTAGCGCCAAAGAAAGACAAATAGAAAGTAGGAGGAAATGAATATGCCAAAAATTAAAACGCATAAAGGTACTGCAAAAGTATTTAAAAAACGTAAAAATGATATAGTAATTGGAAAACCAGGAAGTCGTCATAATACTGGTAGTAAAAGTGCAAGCTATAATAGAAGCTGCAGAAAGGGATCAAACCTTAGTAAGGCTGATCAAAATAGATTAAAAAATATAATCTAATTAAATTTTTGAAGGAGGAATAGACATGGCAAGAGTTAAAAATGGAGCAGTTACAAAAGCTCGTCATAAAAAAGTATTAAAACAAGCTAAAGGTTATTTTGGTAGTAAACATAGATTGTATAAATCTGCAAAAGAACAATTAATGCATTCTGGTCAATATGCTTTTAGAGATAGAAAACAAAAGAAGAGAGATTTTAGAAAGTTATGGATTACAAGAATTAATGCTGCTTGTAGACAAAATGATATTTCTTATTCAAGATTTATTGAAGGTCTTACAAAAGCTGGTGTTGAAGTTAATCGTAAAATGTTATCAGAGATTGCAATTAACGATCCTAAGGCATTTAGTGAATTAGTTAAAACTGCTAAAGATGGAAAAGCAGGAAAGGTTACTAAAGCTTCAGAAGTTACTGGTAATGAAGTAACAATTGGAGCAGCTAAGAAAGAAGCTAAAGCTGAGAAAAAAGAGGCTAAAGTAGAGAAAAAAGAAGAAGTTAAAGAAGAAAAAACTACTAAAAAAGCTACTACAACTAAGAAAGCTACAACTAAAAAAGAGGAAAAAGAGGAAAAACCTGTAAAAAAGACTACTACTAAGAAAACAACAACTAAAAAAGAAAAATAAACATACTAATGAATTGACTAGTCTAGTGCCTATTAGGTGATTAGTTTTAGAAATTAGTAGATGAGAAAAACGAAAAGGAGAATTATAAAATGACTGTTGTATCAATGAATTATTTATTAGAAGCTGGTGTTCAATTTGGACATCAAAAGAGAAGATGGAATCCTAAAATGAAG
>CACXCK010000008.1 GCA_902766135.1 uncultured Erysipelotrichaceae bacterium | reverse complement strand
TGAAGTGGCAACAGGTGTTGATTTGGAAAGAGAATTAAAAAAGGGAGATAAGAATTTTGATGAATTTATTAAAGGTAAGACGGTTTTTTCAAGAGTAACGCCTACTGATAAATTACATATTGTTTCAGCATTAAAGAGAAATGGTGAATTTGTTGCGGTGACTGGTGATGGAGTAAATGATGCACCAGCTATTAAGAATGCTAATATTGGGGTTGCGATGGGTAGTGGAACTGATGTGGCAATAGATACGGCTGATTTAATAATTATGGATGATAATTTTACATCTATTGTTGAAGGGGTTAGAGAAGGAAGAATTGCTTATGCAAATATTAGGAAGATAGTACTATTCTTGTTATCTTGTGGAATTGCCGAAGTATTGTTTTATTTACTTGCTGTCGTACTTGGATATGAACTTCCTTTAGTAGCTATTCAATTGTTATGGCTTAATATTGTAACTGATGGTCTTCAAGATATAGCTCTTTCTTTTGAAGCTGGCAGTAGTGATGTTATGAAGGTGGCGCCTCGGAAAACTAATGAATCACTATTTAGCAAAGATTTGATGATGGAAGTATTTATATTTGGTTTTACTATTGCACTTATGATTTTTGGAGTATGGAAGTATCTAATGGATAATAATTATGATTTGTTAACGGCTAGAAGTATTATTATGCTAATAATGGTTTTCGTGCAAAACTTCCATGTTTTAAATTGTCGTAGTGAGAAGGAAAGTGTGTTTAAAACGCCTATTTTAAGTAATCCTTTAATAATTATGACAATTATTGGGGCAATATTATTACAATTAGTTATGATTAGTGTGCCAATTTTAACGAGATTCTTAAAAATTAATAGTTTATCATTTAATACAATTATGATGAGTTTTGTCTTTTCTTTAATAATCATAGTAGTAGCTGAGGGATATAAATTAATATATCGAAAAATAGTTCTAAAAAAGTAGCAGTTATAAGGGAGTTTTTGAAGTGGCATTTGAAGAATATTTGCAAAACAATAGATAGTGGATTTAAATCCACTTTTTTTATGATATACTTATGGTAGAGAGGAGAAATGTTGTGAATAATATATTTACTTTTATGCGTGAGTCACAGGTGGCAAGATTTTTTATTCCACTAGGACTGTTCTTAACTATTTTTGGGGTAATTGCGTTTATTATAATATTTAATAGTCAAAATTATATTGAAATAGAGGCAACTGTTTTAAATGTAGAAGAAGTTCAGGAAGTAAGTGATGATGGTGATGGAACTATAACAGTATATAATGCAACTGTTAGTTATGTAGTAGGTAGTGAAGAGTATCAAAAAGAACTTGATAATGTTTCAAAGTGTAAAACTGGTGATAAAATAACGATATATTATAATCCTAGTAATCCTAATGAAGTTACGCAAACAAAAAGTTTTATTCTACCTATTGTTATAATTGGTTTTGGTATAGTATCTTTTGTTGTTGGCATTATAAGTGCGGTTAATGGTGTTAAAAAGCATAAAAAGATGGTTGAACAAGAAAGGAGTTGGATAAATGAATAAGTATTTATTAAAGCCAAAGTTAGCAACTATTAAAGAAGCATTTTTTTTGGAAGATGAATCCGGAGAGATTGTATATGAAGGTAAGGTGACTAAGTTTAAACTATTTGGGGCATCACCATTTGAGATTATTAATCATATTACGGAAAAGAAAGAAGAACATAAGATTGGCAAGACGATAACAACAGAGCAAGGCGGTAATGACATAATTAGTTTTATGTCTAAAAGATCTTATTTTAAGTATGATGATAAGAATATTTGGGATTATTTACATGATTTGGGAATTAGAATAGATTCTAAATTATCTGATGATAAAATAGGAATGACTTATGAAGTATTGCTTGAAGGAAAATCAATTGCCACAATAAAGTCTTCATCACCAAAAGGTAAATCTTTAATAACTACTGATTTATATTATGATGTTATTTGTGAAGAACATAATCTTGACTTAGTATTCTTAGTTTCTTTGGCGATTGCAAAGACAGATCAAACTTTTTATAATTAGAATATAGTTTTTAAGAAAGTGTAAAACTTTCTTTTTCTATATAATGTATTATATGTTCTCCCACGATTTGTTTGGTTACTTTTTTTATAGTAATGATTATGATTAATTAAAGAAGAAGAAAGAGAACAGCCTATATTTATCTCGCATTTTTTTGATATATATGAAAATAGTTTTAATTAATATTAAAAGTAATCTAATAAAAAAGTAATATGTTATAATAATTTTAAGTGGGGTGATGTAGATGAAGAATAGTATAAAAAAAATTATATTATTAAGTTTCTTTTTAATTCTTTTTTCGTCTGTTATTATGATGGTTATGTGAAGAACTTATAAAGTGGTTTTTAATAATTGTGATTCTAGTAGTTATAATTTAGCTATGGAAGAAGAAACTGGAAAACTTGAAATACTTGATGAAGAGTTTCAAAATGGTAATTGTATAGTAAAAGTGAAAGGAATAAAACCTGGTATAGTTCATTTATATATGGATTATGGTGGGTTTCAAACTTGTAATAGATTATATATTCATAAAAATATGGTTATTACAGATAATTCTTTTATAGGGAAGTCTACTGGGTCTGAAGTTATACCTATTTCATTTTCAATAATTGTTTTGTATGTTTTGTTTTTGCTTATAAAAAGGTACAAACAATGTTTGAATGAAAACATTTATCAATATAAAAATATTGCATATTTAGGTATTATTATATTTCTTTCGTTCTTTCTAGTTAGTAATGTTTTATCTATTTTTAATTATAATGGTTTATTTGAAACTGTTAATAGAATAATAAGCTTGGTAACATTTGTTTCATATTTTATGTTGCCAATATCATTTATCACTTTTGTGATAGTGACAATTAGTAATATTAATTTAATTATAAAAGAGGGGAAGTCATTACGAAATCTTCTCGGGTTATTCTTAGGAATATTTATTTGTTTAATGACTCTATTACCAAATTATGTTTATAATTTCTTAATGCAAACTCAAAGTATTGATATTTATAATTTAAATACTATTTATCCATATGTTTATAATTTTATTGAAACGTTGATATATCTTTTAGTTTCGTATTTAGAATGTATTTTAATTGCGACTATCATTATAGCAATAAAGGTTGTTCGGAAAAAAATTACAATGGATAAAGATTATATGATTATATTAGGGTGTCAAATAAATGGTGATGGTTCATTAACGCCTTTACTTAAAGGAAGGGTTGATAAGGCAATAGAATTTAGAAATGAGCAGTTAAAGGCGACGGGAAAAGACTTAATATTTGTTCCATCTGGTGGTAAGGGTCGTGATGAGTTAATAAGCGAAGCAGAAGCTATGAAAAGGTATTTATTGGAACAAGGAATTAAAGAAGAAAATATATTAGTTGAAAATAAATCTAAGAATACTTATGAGAATATTAAGTTTTCTAATGAATTAATAGGTGATAAAAAGGCTAAGATTGCTTTTTCGACAACTAATTATCATGTGATGAGATCAGGACTTATTGGCACAAATTTGGAATTAAAACTTGAAGGTGTTGGTTCTAAAACAAAGGCTTATTTCTGGATTAATTCTTTTATTAGAGAGTTTATTGGGACTCTTTATGAGGAAAAAAAGAAACATATTCTATTTTTTGGACTAATATTAATAATTATATTATTGATGATTGTTATAACTTATATTGGCTATAATGTTTAGTAAGGATTAGTATGGTGAGTATGAATAGAGTGTTAAAGAGAAGGGATTATAGAAAAATAACTATTCGTATAGTATTTTAATAATTAGAATAGTTGTTTATAGTAATGAAGGAGTGTTTGTTTATGAAAAACAAAGAATTATTAAATATTTGTTATAAATTTTTTAATAGGTTTATCGATGCTCATGCATTAGTAGATAATCTTTCAAATATTCTAGAAACAAATTTATCAAAAAGGGATATAGAAGAAACAAATAAATTGATAAAAGATATTAAAAAAATTATAGATGATACGCCAAATGAAGTAGATGAATACGTTTTAAAAAAGAAAGAAACTATTAGTAATTTAATTAAGAGAATAGATGAAATACCAAAAGATGATAGTAATAGAGTTTTTCTTAATCAACAAAAGGAGAATCTAAAGAAAGATTATGATAGAGAAGTAGATTCTTATGAAAGATGGTTTAAAATAACTGATTATATTAATAAAAATGATTACTTTACTAAATTGTTTGAAAGCTTAAATGATTACGAATTATTAGAGTTAATTGCGCAAAATATTAAGGCTCCGTTTCCACCAAATTTAACGCAAGAAGAATTTGATAAATTAGTTAGGGCTGGAATTTTGAAAGATGAAAGAGAATGGTTGTGGAGATTAGCGTTTAATTATAAAAAAAGAAAGATAAATTTTGATGGTATTGTTAACTATTTTATAGAAAAAAAAGATGGATATTATCTTGTTGAACTAATAAGTGCAGTTGGAGATTGTTTAAATATAGACATGATTATTGATAAAATAACTGATAAAAAATTAATAGAAGATTTGCAAGGGCGTAAAAAAGTAATTAGTTCTTATCTGTCAGATGAACAATTTAATCGATTGTTCAATAAGGATAAAAATGATAATAAGTAAAAAAAACTAATGTAAACTACTTTGTATTTTGTTATTCTAAGATTTAGTAGAGAGGGAAAATTTTTAAATGAGAAAGTATTTAATTAAATCTAATGATGAAAAAGTGAAAAACTCAATTATTGATTGTAATAAAAAAATTATTGAAATATTAGATTTTTTTAATATTGATAGTGTTGTAATTGAAATAAAAGTATTAAATTATATTTCTTTTAAAAAAGAGTTTCATGATTATTTTAAATATGATATTAATAGTTATACTACTGGTTTTATTGAAGATGATAAAGATATGGTTGTAGTACTTGATTATAATGATTATAAGTATACAGACCATAGAAATGAAAAAACTTATGATGATTTTATAAAAACTATTATACATGAAATTGTACATGTGGTTCATTCTATTGCTTGCAAACATAATTATCCAGCTAATGAATTATGGGAAGGAATAGCAGTATATTTGTCTAATCAATATGATTTTGAAAACAAAAATGGTATTGGTAGTTATTATGAATATGGTTTAAAAATATATAAATATTTAAAAGAAAATGATAAAGAGGCATTACTCAATATTTTAAATGTAAACAACAAATAATACTAATTCAAGTGATTGGGCAGGATGAATGAAAATAAAACTAATATAAATTTGGTTATTACGATTTATCCAAAAATAGTAGAAAACATGTGTATAATAAGTAAAAATTAATAAAAATTGATTATTTTAATGTAAAATATTGGTAGAGAATTTAATGGTGAATACTATACCTAATAATAAAAAGGTGATATAAATGAGTTTAGAAGAAAAAATCAGTGAATTGAATTATAAATATCAATTTGTAAAAAATAATAAATATTGGAATTATAATCAAGTATATAACTTGATTATAAATAACAAAGTATATCAAATATCAGAAAATGATGTTTTGCTAAATATTTCACATAACATTGTTAAAAATGTTAATAATTTTTTAGAAAACAAAAAAACTATGAGTGATTATATAATTCCAGATATTGATATTGAGCAAATGAAAAGAATTGTAATTGGCTTTTATATGCAAGTAGATTCTAATTTAAGTAATAAAATTGCATTTCTACTATCTAAAACAGATTTTATAAAATATGATGAAAATATAACAAGCAATCTACAAAGATCTGTTACTACTCCAAAAGGAATAAAATTATATTATAAGAATGATTTAAAGTCTTTAGTAACTTTAGCTCATGAACTTAGTCATGGGATTTCAAATTTAGGTGATGATTTGAAATTAAAAAATGGCAAAGATGTTGAAACACTTTCAGAAGTTGAATCTATGCTTACAGAAGAATTATTTTTAGATTATTTAAAAAATATTAACTTTCAAATTAAGTTAAAAGAAACAGATGACGAAGTAAGAACTCTTGATGATAGCATTATTAATGATATAAAATATGATAAATATAAAGGTGTGATTTATACAGCTTATAGAGCAATTGATGAATTAGAAATTAAAAGAATACTAACAAATAGAAGAATTGTTAATATAGATGACGAATTCATAAATCAACTATCTAAATCTATGAATATATCAAAAGAAGAAATGATTAAAAGAATTGATATGTTTGTAAGTAGATATTATCCAAATGATAATTATGTACATGATTATATAGGCGTTGATGATTATGATTTAAAAAATGGCGAGCAACTATCAAATGAAGCAAGATTTATATATGCAGATTGTTTAGTTGAAAAATTCAATGGCATGAATTTAGATAATCAGCAAAAAATAGATTTCTATAAAAAGTATTTGAATAGTGCAAAGGATATGAAATTTCAAGAAGTTTTAAAATTATTTAATATTGATTTGAATAATCCATATAGTTTTTCTGAAGAATTTATAAATAAGTTTAATGCTTTATCTAATGATGCTGCTTTTCGAAAAGGAACAATTTAGCCTAGAATATTTAATAAGTTGATTATATGATGATTATTCAAATAATAATATTTAATCAATGATTAAATTTTCCAAAAAACATTCCATCTGATGGGACTAATAAATTATTTGTAGGATGTATGTTAATTATGGTTTCTAGAGCTAATGGATTTGAAGTAAGATATAATTGCAATAGATAATAATTATTATCAATAGTCTATGCTGTAAAAGAAAAACTAGGCATTGATTTTGTGAATAAATTAGGAGAAGATTCGTCATTAATAGAAATAATGTATGAATAATATTTAACTAAAAGTCATCAGAAGATTAAGATATTAGGAAAATGTAAAAATT
>CACXCK010000007.1 GCA_902766135.1 uncultured Erysipelotrichaceae bacterium | reverse complement strand
CTTTAGTAGTAAGATAACAGTTAAGTATGTTTTAGAAAAGATTAAATATGCTAAAGATACAATATTGGGATTAGCTGGTAGTGCAGACCCAACAAGTACCGATGTAATAGATAATGGGTCTGATGCATCAGGATGCACAAATACATTAGCATATGATGATTATGGTAACCTAAGATATGTCGGAGCTAATCCTTGTAATTATGTTACGTTTAACGATGAAACAGCAGGCTGGAGAATCATCGGAGTGTTTGATAATCAAATTAAACTTATCAGAAATGAATCTATAGGTAGTTATTCATGGGATACAAGTGCATCAAATGTAAACTCTGGATATGGAATTAATCAATGGGGAGAGTCAGGAACATACAAGGGAGCAGACTTAATGAAATTACTGAACCCAGGGTATGAAGAAAATCTTGCAGAAGATGCTTCAGGAAATGCAATAACAGGTACTTATGTCAATAATAGTTTGTATTGGAATAAACAATCAGGAAATTGTTATAATAATCAAAATAATGCTACAACAACCTGTGACTTTAGTTCGACGGGACTCACAGAAAATGCAAAAACAATGATAGCAAGTACAACCTGGAATTTAGGAAGTCAAGGAAGTAACGATGTATTTACAAGTGGAAATGGACTAGGACTAGCAAGTAAATTTTATGAACTAGAAAGAAGTACCAACAACGGAAAAATCTGTAGTTCAGGAAAGTATTGTAATGACGCAGTAAATAGAACAACAACATGGGAAGGATATATTGGCTTAATGAGTCCATCAGATTATGGCTATGCAGTAGGAGGAGAAGTAAGAAATACATGCTTAAATTTAAATTTAACATATGGAGGATATAATACCAACAATTGTTATAGCAACGACTGGTTATATAAAACTTCAACAGATCAATGGACAATGTCGCCGGACGCTATTTCCTCGAATGCTAGCTACGTGTTTTACGTCTGGAATTATGTCGACCGCAACGATGCCGCCGTTGCCTATGCCGTTCGCCCGGCCTTGTTTCTGATATCTGATATCGAAATTTCAGGGGAAGGGACACCAAGTTCCCCATTTACACTAAGTTTAGAGTAAAAACCAAGGGTGCAACCGTGCTACTCAGAGAGTGCTGCTCGAGAGGCAGTTGTCAAACAAGGGTAAAGCGAGATTATAAAATTATACTTAATAGAAAGTTAAGTAACTATTGTATTATTATTTAATATATGATATATATTAATTAGTGGTAAGCACTAATTCCTAAGATTTGGTGCTTACCACATTGGTAAAGACCTTAATTCAGATTGGAATTAAGGTGCTTTTTTTATATTAAACGTAATATAATTACGAGTAAAAAAAATAATAACAAGTAGAATAAAGTTGATTAATTTATAATCAGATTTACTCATTATTAATCACTCTCCTTTGAATAAACCCCCTGAACTCAAGTCTTAGGAATATACTAGGATAAGTGATAAGCACCTTTGGCTTCTCAGGGGTTTATTCTAAATAAGGTAAATATAAAAGTCTAGAGAAGAATATGTCTTATTTTGTCGTATAGAAATATCACGGTTAAAAAGTTTTAAATCTTACGGTTGAAAACCTTAAAAGATTACGGTTAGAAGTCTTAAAATCTTACGGTTTACAACCTTAAAAGTTGCATAAACACACTATAATAAGTTATAATTACCATATAAGTTTGAGAGGTGTTTGCATGAATCTATTTATCTGGTATCCAAAATGCAGTACATGTAAATCTGCCAAAGAATACTTAGAAGATAAAAAAGTTAACTTAACACTAAGAGACATAATAACAGATAATCCTTCTAAAGAAGAATTATCTAATTGGCTCAACAATTCTAATTATGATATAGGTAAATTCTTTAATACTAGTGGCTTAATATATAAAAATAATAACTTAAAAGAAAAAAGAATAAACATGAGTATAGAAGAACAATTAAACCTTTTAAGTACAAATGGAATGCTTGTTAAAAGGCCAATTCTTATTACCAACGACAAAATAATTGTTGGCTTTGATAGAAAAGAGTATGATAAACTATGAAAACAGTTTTAATAACCGGTGCCAGTGGAGGACTAGGCCTAAATCTAGTTAAGGCATGTCTTAATAAAGGATACTTTGTTGTTGCCCAATATAAGAGCAATAAAAAAGAGTTAGAAAGTATTAATAATGATAATTTATACTTAATAGCATCAGACTTTAAAGAAGAGGATAGTATTATTAGCTTATATAATGAATTAAAAAGAAATAATATTAAAGTTAATATATTAATTAATAATGCTGGTATAGAAAATACTAGTGAGCTTAAAGACAAAAACTATCAAACGTTTGTTGATATCTATAAAGTTAACACCATAGCGCCTTTTACCCTTATGAAACTATTAGCTAGCGAACTAGAAAGCGTAGTAAATATTTCAAGCGATAATACAGTTAATCAAGAAACACTTGAAACAATTGAATATGATATATCTAAACATGGCTTAAACGTCTTAACTAAAGTATTTGCTGAAAACTATCCAAAGATTCACATAAATGGTATATTATTTGGATGGTTAGATACACCTATGAATGACTTCCCGGAAGATATAAAGAGTAAATTAGATTTTGTTCCAATGGATGAAGCAGTTTCCACTGTCTTATCTTTACTGGATACTAAAGAAAGTGGTACAATTAAATTGGTGAGAAAATGAATGATTTTTTAAATTTAGAAAAAGAAACAATAGATTTATATAATGAAGCGATGGAACAATTAAAAGAAGTTTTTCATCGTGTAGATAAGATAGAAGAGTATAATACTTCCAAAGTTTTAAATGCCTTCTGGACATCTAAAATAAGTGAGAACCACTTTAACAGCACAACAGGTTATGGTTATGGTGACATAGGAAGAGATGCTATTGAAAGTGTTTATAAAACTATTTTTAATACTGAAAGTGCGCTGGTTAGAACTCAGTTTATTTCTGGTTCCCACACTCTTGCTAAAACATTCTTCGGTCTTTTAAGACCAGGTGATTTATTACTATCTATATCTGGTACTCCATATGATACCTTGCATAAAGTAATAGGTATCGAGAATAGTCCTAGTTCTTTAAAAAGTTTTGGCATTAAATATGCTGAAATAGACTTAAAAGACAATGACTTTGATTATGAACAAATTGAAAATTTCATAAAGAATAATAAAGTTAAAGTGATTGAAATTCAACGTAGTAGAGGATATAGTACTAGAGAAAGTATTACCATCGAAAAGTGTGAAAAAGTGATTAAATTAATTAAAAGTATTGACGATAATATCTGTGTTATGGTTGATAATTGTTATTGTGAATTAGTAAGTACTAAAGAACCAACAGATGTTGGGGCTGACGTTGTGGTAGGATCTTTAATAAAAAATCTAGGCGCAGGTCTTGCTCCTAATGGTGGCTATGTAGTTGGTAAAAAAGTATACATTGATTTAATTGCCGAGAGTCTAACTCTTCCAGGCGAAGGGTCTGATGTAGGTCCATCCCTTGGTGCAAATAAACCATTCTTACAAGGACTATTCTTTGCCCCAACAGTTGTAGCAAGTGCCTTAAAAACATCAATTCTTGCAAGCTATATGTTAGAAAAATTAGGCTATAAAGTAAATCCGAGATACAATGATGAAAGAGCTGATATTGTTGAAACAATTGAATTTGGTAATGAATTAGATGTTATATCTTATTGCAAAGGTATTCAATCAGGGAGCCCAATTGACTCATTTGTAAGCCCCATTCCAGTTGAAACCCCAGGCTATAAAGATAAAGTAATCATGGCTTCAGGCTCATTTACTCAAGGCTCATCAATTGACTTATCTTGTGATGCCCCAATTAGAGAACCATACATTGCCTATGAACAAGGGGGCCTAACATTTACATCTGGCCGTATAGGCATATTAAAAGCTATTAATGAAATAATAAAAAGGAGGAATAATTAATGGAAGGTGAAACATTCACAATTAACGAAAATGGCATTGATTTAACATGTACAATACTAACCAATATATATTCAGAAACAAGAGACAAATATTACGTTGTTTACGAAGTTGAGGATGACGATACAAATATCTATGTTTCAAGTTATGATCCATTAGATGAATCAGGCTCTTTAGAAGATGTAATAGACGAAGAAGAACTAAGTGAATTAAAGAAAACTTTAGAAGAGATGGAATAGATATGAATAATTTAAAATTAAAAGAAGAAATTAGAAAATCTTTGCCAAGACAAGATATTAATAAGCCAATCATTTTCATAAATGATAAGACCATAATTGTAGGACAAAAAGAATATAAATTAAAAATTTATAGTAATGGTAGTGTTGAATTATTTCAAAGAGTTATAATTAACAATAGAATATATCATAAAAAAGTAAATAATAAGAGCTCTCTGTCGCTAAAAAATAGAACGTTAAAAACCAAAAAAGTGCAAGCCAAAATGTCTCAAAAAGTAAAACTTGGACTCATCGCCATTGCGCTAATTCTAGCATCTAATAAAATTAAGAAGACATATTTTCCGCCTGTTGAGAATCCGGTTATCGAAGAAACAATTGACTCTACAAATGAAGCAGAACCATTAAAAGAGATAGCACTTGACCAAAGTCCAGCTGAACAAATAGAAGTCGTTGAACCATTAGAAGTTATTCAAGAAGACATGGTGACTGATGAAGAACCAATAATGATTTCAAAGCATGAAAATGCAAACGTCGATTTAACTTCACTAAAATACCCTAATACCAATCCTTCTTTAAAACGCCAAACCGTTTTAGAAAGATTTCCATATATTCCTGAATATCTAAAACAAGTAGGTATTTCCCCAGAATTAGGTCTATGCATTGTTTCTCAAGAGAGTGGTGATGAATCTCATTCATACCAAGATCAATATCAAAATATCTGGCAATTAACGAATTCTATTATTGATGAAAAAATGGAAGTCCCAGTATTTAATAATAACGAAGTAAGTATTAGAAAAATATATGTTTATTCAAACGCTAGGCCTAAAAGCGTAAGTGAAGCTTCCAAACTTAAAAACGAAGGATATAGTATCTACGATATTAAAGATGTTAAAAATAATCCTGAATTAAATACTTTAATCGGCACAACATACTTGGCACACTGCATCAATAAAACTGGGGGCTTATTCTCTGGAATGGTAGGCTATAATGCCGGTTATCCTAGTGCCAAAGGATATTCAAATGCTGAACTTATAAGCGGGGCAGTACGTAATTCGGATCCTAATTATATAAAAAATTGTTTACAATATGCATCAAATAATGAAATAGCCATTACTTGGCCGTTATATCGTAATAAAGATGTGACTTTTAACCAAACAACAATTCATATTAATGGTTTAATTAAAACTTTAGAGGCAAGTTATGAAGAAGCTAAACATCATTTATGAAGATAAAAATCTTCTTGTTATCGATAAGCCACCTAAACAACTAACCATTAAAACAAATAAGAATGAAAGTCATACTCTATATGAAGAAGCAAGCCTATATGTAAAAAAACAATACCCCAAAAACAAAGTATTTATTGTAAATCGCCTGGACAAAGACACATCTGGTCTTGTCGTCTTTGCTAAAAATGAAACATTAAAAAAAGAATTACAAGATAATTGGAATAATCTTGCAAGAAGATACTACATAGCAATTGTTGAGGGTAATATGCCTAGTACTAAAGGAAAACTAAAATCATATTTAAAGGAAGATAACTATTTAAAAACACACAGTACTAATAACCCCCAAACAGGTAAATTGGCTATCACTAATTATGAAGTAATAGATAAAGTAAATGGCTACAACACACTAAGAATAAACATTGAAACAGGAAGAAAAAATCAAATAAGAGCTCAATTAAGTGAAACATCGCACCCCATAGTTGGTGATAAAAAGTATAATGCCCATAAAAATCCGTTAAGTAGACTAGGACTTCATGCTTACTTTTTAGAATTAAATGTCCCGGGATATAAAGAACCTCTTAAATTAATAACCAAAATACCAGAGAGTTTTAAGCCATATATTAGAAAGGAATCATTATGGAAAGAATTCAAAAAATAATCGCCGAAAGTGGCTTTTGTTCAAGACGGAAAGCAGAAGAATACATATCAAAAGGTCAAGTAAAAATAAACGGCCAAGTTGTTAGTCTAGGCACTAAAGCGAGTTACGATGATGAAATAACTATTAATGATACTATTATTAATTCTAAAGAAGAAAAAGAGTATTACTTGCTATATAAGAAAGAAAAGACCATATCTAGCGTTAAAGATGAACATGAAAGAGATACCGTAACAGACTACATTGATACGTCTTCGAGAATCTACCCGGTAGGAAGATTAGATTACAATACAACTGGTATAATATTGTTAACTAACGATGGTGAGTTATCAAATATTTTGACTCATCCATCACATAAAATAGAGAAGAGATACTCTGCTAAAGTAAGTGGAATTATTACCCCGGATGAATTTATGAGACTAAAAAAAGGAGTAGTAATCGATAATCGCAAAGTAACACCTACGTACATTAAAATAAAAAAAGTTAATAAAAACAGTAACACTTCATCAATCACTATAGGTATTACCGAAGGAAGAAACCATATTATAAAAAGAATGCTAGAAACAGTTAATCATGAAGTTATTAAATTAAAAAGGGAATCGATAGGTTTCTTGAATTTAGAAGGTTTAAAACCAGGAGAGTATCGTAAACTTACTATTAAAGAAGTAAAAAGATTGTATTCCCTAAAATAAAAAAGTGCTTATTCTAAAGTAGTCAACTAAATATAGACATTTTATAAAAGAAACTTTAAAACCCTGATTCAGTTTTATATTGAATTGGGGTTTTATAATTT
>CACXCK010000006.1 GCA_902766135.1 uncultured Erysipelotrichaceae bacterium | reverse complement strand
TTATATTCTTTATTAACAATTTCCATTTTATTGGCTTCTATTTTAGATATATCTAGTATTCCATTTACTAGTTCAAGTAAGTTGTGAGAAGCGTCAACGATATCTTTAGCGTGGTCTTTAGCTTCTTCATCTAAATTTGGTTGATCCATTAATAGTTCTGAGAAACCTACGATAGCATTTAGGGGAGTTCTAATCTCATGTGACATACTTGATAAGAATTCACTTTTCGCACGGTTTGCTTTTTCTGCTTGGTCTTTAGCTGCATTTAATTGTTCTATCATTTTAACGTCTGGGTTTTCAATGGTGAAGTACATTATTACCATAACAAGTGACATTACATGATTGAATAGTAATAATTGAGGATTTGTAGCTTGAATTATTGTTGTAATTGTCATTAAGAATAATAATAGTACTATTGGAATGTATTGCTTGTTTTTGATTTCACTGTGAAATAATACCATCTCTATAAACATGAATAAGCAGATAGCTATTATGGAAGTAAATCCAATAATTGTTGCAGGTCCTGTTGTAAAGCCTACTTCGTTTTTTAATATTACTAATTCAACTGGAGCTAATATTGTGATTATACTTGAAAAAATATTGAAATAATTTATTATTCCTATTATTTTTTCTTTTTTATTTTCTTTTTTCTCGTGGGTAATTGCAACTGTATATTTGGCCATAAAAGAGAACCAGGTTATTACGATTGCCACGAATATTTTACTAAAAGTTAAGTATAAGAATTCTTCCAACGAAGTATTGATTATATTATTGTGAACTACGTGTATTAGTATTAATTCGGCCACTATTGATATTATTGTTAGTATCAGTAGTATTCCATATATTTTTGTATCATCATTTTTAATTCTTTCTTTAATGAAGAAAACTGCCATTATAATCGACACGTACATTCCTGTAATAATTAGTAATCCACTTGGCATTGCCATTCTAATCACCTCTATTATTAATTATACAATATTCTTTTCATTTTGTATATTTTTTTTGGCTATTAAAGGCAAAACACTTTTTGGTGTTATTTCTTTAATGTTTTAACTCTTGATATGGCAAGTTCTTTTCTCATTTTTTTCAATTGTTGATAGTCTTTTTTTCCATTTTCTTTATATGGTACTTTAGCGATAAAATAGAATTCACTTGGCATTTCAAATTGTGATAATTGCTCACATTCGTTGATTTGTTTTATTATTTCTTCTTCAGGTATTTCTTGAGAGCTTTCAATGAAAACAGCAATTTCTTCCATTGATCCTCCAGAAGATGAAATAATTGTTGCACAATCCTTTATGAATGGTAATTTATTAATTTTTAATTCAATATCATCAAGTGATATTTTGAAGTCATTTTTAATTACTATACGATTTGTTCTTCCGGTAATAAAGATGAAGCCTTTTTCATTCATGTATCCTAAGTCGTTACTATTAAACCATATTTCTCCATTTGGCATTGTTATAAAGGCTTTGCGTGTTTCTTCTGGCATATTATCGTAATTATTAAACGAACTACTGCTTCTTTCTATTATTAAGCCTTCTTCATTTGGCGGTAATATCTCGTATGTATGTTGGTCTACTACTAATATTTCTGTTCCTATTACAGGGTAACCAGCGCTGCCGTTTGTGTTTGCGTTTAATGTGTTCAAGGCTATAGCGCCAGCCATTTCATTTTGGCCATATCCGTTACATATAGGTTTATGATAGCCTTTTGTGTTGGCAATTGTTTCTAATTCTTCTAATTCTTTTTCACTCATTTTTGAACCTGCACCAAGAAGGGCTCCTACATCAGATAAATCGGTAACATTTTGGTCTTTAATTAAACTTCTTATAAAGAATGGCGCTGTAAATGCACTTATTTTAGCATCTTCACTTAGATTAAATCTTTTTTTGTATTGTTTAAAATTGTTTATGAAAGCATTAAAGTTTGCTGTGTCTTTTTCTGTATTTCCTTCTACTGTAAGCATTACTATTTCAGCACCACTAATTAATCCAGTATATAGAGTTGTTATTAAACCTAGACCTATTGGAGACGGGATGTTTTTAATTAAAACATTTCCTTCTGAAATTGGATAACCAGAGTAGAGCATTTTTTGTGCTGCTGCGTTGATGCTATAATTTGTATGGTTTATAGGTTTTGAGTTGCCCGTAGTTCCGCTACTGTTAATTTTAACCGTTATTTTATCTTCGTCGTATGGCGGTATATTTTTTTCGATAATATTGCTAGATGTGTATAGGTGTTCAAAAGGAATTAAACCGTTATTTAGTTCTATTGGAGAATTTGCTATTATGCATGGTTTGTTTTGAGAATTTAACATTGGTACTAATTCTAAAAAGGCTATATCGGCAATGAACAAGTCTATATTTGCGTGTTCAACACTTTCAATCATTGCGGGGACACTTTTCATGTAGTCTATGTATTTTAATGTGCAGCCTATTTTGTTAAGCGCTAATAGGCTAACTGCTTCTTCTACGCTTTCTAAAAGCATTATTCCTACGTTAGTGTTGCTTGTAATTCCCATTTTACTAAAAGTGTTAATTGCACTGTTAATCATGTTAATAAGTTCTTCGTTTGTGTATCGTTTGCCTGTTCTAGGTGAAAAAATAACTGGCTTTTCTAATCTTTCTTTTGTAGCTTCGATGTAGTTATCATATAGGGTGTTACTTAAGTTGATTGTTGTTATAGGCTTTTCTGGATAGTTATTTAGCCAAGGTTTTCTTTCATATAAACTTTCTGGAAGTGGGCCCATTAATTGATTTAAGTAAAATTTTTTTAGGTATAAGTCTCTTTGTATTAATTCTTTTTTTGTTATCATTTTTTTAATCGTCTCCTTCTATTTTTGTTTATTACAATTTAAATATACTAGAGATTTTATGAAAAAACAAAATAAATAGATATTCCTGTATCAAATATGATACAATAATGCTGGTGGTAATATGAAATATGATTCTAGTTATGTGGACTATGTTTATAGTGGGGAAGAATTAGAGAAAGCTTTTATTAAAGAATTTATTAGGTTTCGAAAAGAAAATAATTTAACGCAAGATGTGTTTGCTCAGTTTGCAGGATGTAGTAGAGAAAAGATTGCAAGGATAGAGTCCGGAATGCATTCTCCTTCTTTACTTAGTATTCTAAATATTCTGGGGGCTGTTGGGTATACTATAAAGATAGAAAAGGTGAATAAAAGTAATAAGTCAATTCCCTAAAAAACAATTTTATTGACTTTTAGGGAATGAATATATATAATCTAACTTGGGTGATTCAAATGAAAATTATATCAAGAGATGATTATTTGAATAAGATGATAAGAGTAATGAATACACCAGATATTAAAGTAATAACCGGTGTAAGAAGAGCTGGGAAATCTAAATTGCTTGAGATGTTTATTAAATACATTAATAATAATGTTCATAATAGTAATATTATTCATATTAATTATAATGAAAAAAAATATGATGGTATATTAACTGGTGAAAAGTTATATGAATATATATCTAAGAAGTATATTAAAGGGATGGAAAACTTTGTTTTAATTGATGAAATACAAAAATGTGTTGGATTTGAAGATACAATTAATAGTATACATACAGAAGAAAAATATAGAATATATATAACTGGTTCTAATGCTTTTTTGCTATCTAGTGATTTAGCAACATTATTTACTGGTAGGACGTTTGAAATAAATGTATTTCCGTTTTCATTTGAAGAATATAATAAATATTTTAATAATAGTAATCGTTATACTGTTTTTAATGACTATTTTAATGATGGTGGTATGTCTGGTTCATATTTATATGATAATAGGAATGATAAAAATCAATATTTAAAAAGTATTTATAATACAATGATATTGCGTGATATTGTTCAAAAGTATAAAATTAAGAATGAACCATTATTACACAAGCTTAGTGATTATCTTTTGGATAATATATCAAATATTACGTCGTCAACAAAAATTGAGAATGCATTAAAAAATGATATTGAAACAGGAGATCATAAAACTATAGCAAATTATTTGGAGTATTTATGCAATGCTTTTCTTTTTTATAGGGTAAGAAGGTTTGATATAAAGGGTAAGACTTTTCTTAAATCACAAGATAAGTATTATTTGGTAGATACAGCTTTTAGAAGGGCAATACATGGTAGGAAAGAAGAAGACTATGGTAGAATATTAGAAAATATAGTTGCTATTGAATTGTTAAGGCGTGGTTATGACATTTATGTTGGTACTTTGTATGGTAAAGAGATAGATTTTGTGGCTATGAAGAATGATGAACAAATATATATTCAAGTAGCTGATAATGTGGCGAGTGAGGAGACTTTAAAAAGAGAAATTACACCATTATTAAGTATAAAAGATGGTTATAAAAAAATTATAATTGCACGTTTAAATCATGAAGGATTTATAAAAGATGGAATTGAAATAATTGATATTTCTGATTGGTTGTTAAATAAATAAATGTAATGGAGGTGATATTATGTTTGAATTAGTTTCTAAATTTCAACCTAGTGGTGATCAACCTGAGGCTATTCGTGAGCTTGTTAAGGGAATTAATGAGGGAAAAAAAGAACAAGTTTTACTTGGGGCTACTGGTACTGGGAAGACATTTACAATTGCAAATGTTATAAAAACGGTTAATAAGCCTACTTTAATACTTGCTCATAATAAGACTCTTGCTGGACAACTGTATTCAGAGTTTAAAGAGTTATTTCCCAATAATCATGTAGAATACTTTGTTTCTTATTATGATTATTATCAACCTGAAGCATATGTTCCTTCTTCTGATACTTATATTGAAAAAGATTCATCTATTAATGATGAGATTGATGAGCTACGACACTCTGCTACTAGTGCTTTAATTAAGTATCCTGATACGATTGTTGTTTCTTCTGTATCTTGTATATATGGTATTGGAGAAAGAAATGAATATGAAAATATGATGCTTATTTTAAGTGTTGGGGAGACTATTAGTAGAGATGATATTTTAAGAAAATTAATTGATATGACCTATGAAAGAAATGAAATAGATTTCCACCGTGGAACATTTAGAAGTCATGGGGATATTATTGATATAGTTCCTGTTAACGAACATGCGAGTGGAGTTAGAATAGAGTTATTTGGGGATGAAGTAGATAGTATTAAAAGATTTGATCCAGTAACGGGTGCTATTACTAAAAATGTTAGAACAGTTACGATTTCGCCAGCTAGTCACTTTGTTACGAGTGATGCGAAGATGAGTGAGGCAATCAGAAGAATTGAAAGTGAACTTAAAACACGTTTAGAAGAGTTAAAGAGTGAAGGAAAGTTAGTAGAAGAACAAAGACTTAGAGAAAGAACTAATTATGATATTGAAATGTTAAAAGAAACTGGCTTTTGTTCGGGAATTGAGAATTATTCTAGACACTTAGCTTTAAGAGGGGAAGGAGAGACACCGACTTGTTTAATTGATTTTTTCCCTGATGATTTTTTGCTTGTTGTAGATGAGTCGCATGTAACTTTACCACAGGTAAGGGGAATGTATAATGGAGATAGAATGCGTAAGGAAACCCTTGTTAATTACGGCTTTAGGCTTCCTAGTGCTTTAGATAACAGGCCTTTAAAGTTTAGTGAGTTCGAAAGTAAAATAAATCAGGCTATATATATATCTGCTACACCAGGGGATTATGAACTAGAACATGTTAATCATAACGTAGTAGAACAAATTATTAGACCTACAGGATTACTAGATCCCACGATTGAAATTAAACCTACTAATGGTCAAATTGATGATATCATAAATGAAATAAGAATTAGAAAAGAACGTAATGAAAGAGTTTTAATTACAACTTTAACAATTCGTATGAGTGAAGAGTTAACTAATTATTTAAAAGAGATGAATATTAAAGTTGCTTATCTTCATAATGAAGTTAAAACGTTAGAAAGATTAAAAATAATTCATGATTTAAGATGTGGAATGTATGATGTTGTTGTTGGTATAAATCTTTTACGTGAAGGAATCGATATTCCAGAAGTTAGTTTGATTTGTATATTAGATGCTGATAAACAAGGTTTCCTTAGAAGTACAAGAAGTTTAATTCAAACGATAGGAAGATGTGCACGTAATGAGCACGGGCATGTTATAATGTATGCAGATACTGTATCTCCTTCGATGAATGAAGCAATCACGGAAACTAATCGAAGAAGAAGTATTCAAGAGGCTTATAATAAGGAACATGGTATTACGCCACGGACAATTGTTAAGGAGATTAAGAGTGTAATATCAAATGAGGTTCAAAGTACTTCGAAGAAGGGTCATATGACACATAAAGATAAAGTGAAGATGATTCATGAGTTAGAGACGGAAATGCAAAAAAGTGCTCGAGAACTTGATTTTGAAAGAGCAATGGAACTTAGAGATTTAATATTTGAATTAAAGAGTGAGGAGTGAAATAATGAAGACATTTGTTTTTGGACATAGGAATCCAGATACTGATAGTGTGGCTAGTGCGATAAGTCTATCTTATTTAAAAAATAAAATGGGACTTAATACAGCGCCAAGGGTACTTGGTCATATAAATAAGGAAAGTGCTTTTGCACTTAAGTATTTTGGGCTTAAAGAACCGGAGTTTTTAAATAGTGCTAAAGTTCAACTTAGAAATGTTCATTACAAAAAAGGGGTTATGTGTGATGAATATGCTTCTATAAAAGATGTTATTAATTATATGGGAGAGGTGTCTGTTACTGCTGTACCAATAGTTAATGAACAAAAAAAAGTTAAGGGATTATTAACACTAAAAGAGATTGCAATGATGTTTGTAGAACAATCAAAAGATCATTTGCAAACAAATTATAACCATATTGTAGATGCTTTACAGGGAAAGGAAATACTAAGATTTCAAGAAGAGTTTGATGGAAGGCTTATTGCGGGAAGTTATCAAAGTCAAACGTTCATTGAACAAAGTAAATTAAATAGTAATGAGATATTAATTGTTGGAGATAGGTATAAAGTTATTAAGCACGGAATTATGTCTAATATTGCTCTTATTGTTATTACAAATAATTTTCTTTTGGATGAAGAGTTGTTAGAACTTGCTCGTGAACATAAGGTTAGTGTTATATCATCTTCATTTGATACTTATAATACATGTAATGCCATTGCTTTAAGTAATTATGTTAAGACCATACTAGTAAATTTGTATCCAACAGTTGTTAATGAACTTGATTATTTAACTGATTTTGTGGCTGATACGCATAAACTGGGTTTTACTAATTATCCGATAGTGAATAGTAAAGGTGTATGTTTGGGGCTTATTAGACCAATTGATACTGGTAATTATGATAAAATGAATGTTATTTTAGTTGATCATAATAATTTTGATCAAAGTGTACCTGGTATAGAAGAGGCTAATATCGTTGAAATAATAGATCATCATAATCTTGGCGCTATAGGTACAACAAGACCAATTAATTTTAGGTGTATGCCACTTGGTTGTACTTGTACGATTTTGTATCTTTTATATTTAGAAAATGATATAGAAATACCTAGAGATATAGCGGGTATTATGTTGTCGGCAATATTGTCTGATACTTTAATATTAAAAAGTCCTACGACGACTGGAAATGATAAGATGGCAGTGTTAGAGCTTTCGCGTATTGCAGGTGTTAATTATGAAGAGTATGGCCTAGAAATGCTTAAGGCTGGTAGCAGTATTGAAGGACTTACAATTGAAGATATTATTTATCAAGATTATAAAAATTATAAGGTTGGTAGTTCTTCACTTGGTATTAGTCAAATTATTACAATGGATTTTGATGTAATAAAAGATAGTATGAATGATATAGTTAATGAACTTAATTCGATATCAAGAAGAGATGATTCTGTTGTTACTCTTTTTGTCACAGATGTAGTTAAAAATGGGTCTTATGTAATATATAATGAGAGTAGTGTCGAAGTTATAAAAGATAGTTTTAATATAGATGACATAGAAGAAGGAACATTCTTAGATGGATTTGTTTCTAGAAAAAAGCAAATTCTTCCGGCAATAATGGAAGCTATTGAAAGGAATAGATAATGAAGGCTTTGGTGACTGGTGCTTCTAGTGGAATTGGAAGGGATATGGCAATTTACTTAGATAGTTTAGGAATTGATTTAATACTAGTGGCTAGAAGAAAAGAAAAACTAGAGGAAGTGAAGGATAAGCTTAAAGGTAATGTTGTTATTGAAACTTTTGATTTAATGAATATTGAGAACGTTAATAAGCTGTATGAAAAGTATAAGGATGACGATATTGATATTTTAATTAATAATGCAGGTTTTGGTTTGTTTGGAGATTTTTTAGAAACTGATTTAGATAGGGAACTAGAAATGATTAATTTAAATGTTATAGCTTTTCATGTGCTTACTAAAAAGTTTTTAGAGAAGTTTAA
>CACXCK010000005.1 GCA_902766135.1 uncultured Erysipelotrichaceae bacterium | reverse complement strand
GTTTTGCAAACTTTGGTATTCTTTAGTCACATTTATGCATTCATCTTTAGCTCCTTGGCCATAATATTCACCATGTATATGTAAGTGACTGCAAATTGCTCGTAGATGTTTTTGTTCCTACATTTTCATCTTCTTTAGTACTTTCTAATTCTTCAATATTCTCTTTTAATCTCTTGCTTTCTTCTAGGTTACTTATTTTTCAGTAACAAAACATTTTGTTTGTTCTGCTGTTATTGTTTTATCATCCTTATTAAATGTATACTTAATGGCATTTGCACCCTCATTACCATAATGAGTCCAATATTTAGAGTCTTTTCTTCCAAAGAAGGCTTCTGCCTTACCATTTTCATAGCAATTATACAATGGTTCTGAATAAATATCGTGATTTCTTCTTGTCTGAATTTTTTCTGTTGATGCAAGTTTGTTATGATTTATATCATATACATTAATTGTTTTATCTCCATATTCAAATACAATATCTTCTACCATTCTAACGCTATGTTCATATATTTGAGGATTTAATAATTCGCCTTTATGAGTTAGTTCAACGTAATTCCATATTTTATAAGTTTGATATGATTCAGGGTTATCATTTGGTTCATCTGTAACATAATTAATTAATAAAAGACTTCCATTATCCATTTTTTCATAGTCAGTGAATCTGTAACTATTATCAGGTGTGGTTGAAACTAGTTTATTAAAGTTTTCATCATAAACTTCATAATAAATTGTTGTTGATGCGGAATTTGCAAATAAAATATATTTATTTCCTTCATTATTAATTTCATATACATCATTACAACATGATGTTTGGATAGTTTTTCTAACACTTAGTGTATCTTTGTCAATTATTAATGTATTACATATTCTTTCTTCATTATTATCATTTTTTTCTTCTATAATATAAGCTCTAGCAAATTCTGAATAATCAGTAGATTCGTATTCTTTATTTATGTCTAATTGTAGTGTTTTTAATTCTTTTGTATTTTTATCATATAAATACCAAGCATCATCTTTAATTAATAGATAGCTTTTGTTTTGAGGCCTATATATTTTTTTATAATTATTTTTAATGCATTCTGCAGTTTTACATTCATATTTAAATAATAATTCTTTATCTTGTTGTTCCTGTAGTTTAATAGTTGTTTCATAATAGGTATCATAGTAATATAGAGTTGGATTTTCTATTTTTTTAAGACTATTTAAAATGTTTTTTTCATCTATTTTATCATCTTCAAAAAGATAATAGTCTTCATCTTCTAAAATAAAATATCCATTACCCTGTTCGATTATTCCTTTACAGTCTTTATTGTTACAAGTATATTTTAGTAGTTCAGAATAATTAGCACTTATTTCAGTTGTATACCTTGGTTTAGAATCCGTAGTATAATCTCCATTATATTTATATATTGTAATTGTTTTAATTAAATCATTTGAAGCTTCATAAACCATTCTATTTTTAAGATACATTCCTAGTTTTTTAAATAAATCTGAATTTTCTTTTATTTTATAATAAATCTTATTAGTAACATCATATATAGTCAGATTATCTTCTTCAGTAGTTATATCACCGTCGCTAATTATTTCATTAATAATACTTTCTAATTCATTAGTTAATATATCATCAACAATTTTTTTGTTACCATCTTTTGTTACATATATTAGTTTATCTTCGTATATTGTATACTTGTAGCTATATAGTAATAATTCATATTTAGGATGGACTCCTACTCTAGCTATTGAATATACTAAATAGTTATAATCTGGGTATGTGTAATTCTTGTACTTTTCACAGTAACTGTTAAATTTCCCGTCATCAATTGTTTCACAGAAAGAATTTGCTAGTTCACTATTCCATTCAACAAAGAATTTTTCATTTGTAAAAACATCTTTTACATATAAGCCATGTATTTTTTTATTGGCTTCATTTACTTTTTTTAGATTTCTAAGTTTATCTAAATAGTGATTTGTAAAAAAGGGTCTCTTTGTTGGTATGGATTCTGTTTTATTATTCTTCTTTCTTACAATACCACTGCCAGAAGTACTAACATAAGAATACACAGTTTTTATATCATCAGAAACCATTATTGAGATGATATCATTTTCATTATCTTGAAAATCTAATAAGTTTAAATCTCTCATATTAATTTTATTAATTTCTTGCTCGGCTGTATTTTTCATATTATTAAATATTTTGCTTATATTAGGTAATTCATATACTATTATAGCTATTACAATTATAACTAATGATATTATTCTTATTATTAGTTTTTGCTTCATTTTTACCACCTTGTAATTAAATAATAGCATAAAAAAAGAAATAACAAATGTAGTTTACATTATTATTTCTTATATTTTACATACGAAATTGTCATTTGATATGTCAATCGTCAAGACTGTATTAGGCAAAATATCTTGTTCTATTAGAGTCTTAGCCACTAATGTATCAATATTTTTAGTTACATATCTTTTAATAGGACGTGCTCCAAAGGATGGATCAAATGATTCATTTATAACTTTTTCTTTAGCTTTATCAGTTAAAACAATACTTATTTGTTTTTCGCTTAATAGTTCGTTTGTTTCTCTAATTATTTTATCTAGAATACTTCTTACAGCATCTTGTTTTAGAGAATGGAATATTATTATTTCATCAATTCTATTTATTAATTCTGGTCTAAATGTATGATGTAGTTCATTTAAAACTTTTTCTTTAGATGATGATTCATCTTCAAGGATGTATTCACTTCCTAAGTTACTTGTCATGATAATAATAGTATTTTTAAAGTCTATTAGTCTTCCTTGAGAATCTGTAAGACGGCCATCATCTAATATTTGTAATAATATATTAAAGACGTCGGGATGAGCTTTTTCTATTTCATCGAACAAGATTATACTGTAGGGATTACGCCTTACAGCTTCAGTAAGTGTTCCACCCTCATCATATCCTACATATCCTGGAGGGGCGCCAATTAGACGAGAGACATTAAATGCTTCCATATATTCAGAGCAATCTATTCTTATCATGTGCGAATCAGAATCAAATAGTTCTTCCGCAAGTCTTCTTGCAACTTCCGTTTTTCCGACACCAGTTGGGCCTAGGAATATGAATGAACCAATTGGGCGACGAGGATCTTTAATACCACTTCTTGCCCGTAAAATAGCGTCACTTACAAGTGTAAGTGCTTCATCTTGACCAATTACATTTTTAGCTAGTCTTTCTTTTAGATTAAGAAGTTTTTCTTTCTCCGTCGCTACTAATTTAGATATTGGAATATTTGTCCAACGTGATATTATTTCAGCGATAGATTCATCGTCTACGATATCAGAAAGAATAGAATTCTTGACATTACTTTTTAACTCTTCTAATTCACGCTCTAGTTTAGGAATAACGCCGTGAGAAAGACGAGCACTTGTTTCTAAGTCATAATTATTTTGGGAGGCTGCAAGTTCATATCTTGCATGCTCTAATTCTTCTTTCTTTTTGGTTATTAAACTTTTTTCTTTTTTCTCTTCTTCCCATTTTTCTTTTAATTCGGTTTCTTGTTGTTTTAAATTGTATAGTTCATTGTCTAATTCATCTTTTCTTTTTTTCGATAATTCATCAGTTTCTTTTTTTAGAGCTTGTCTTTCGATTTCCAAACTCATTATTTTCCTTGATAGTTTATCTATATCAACGGGAACTGAATCTAGTTGCATTTTAATTGTGGCACAGGCTTCATCAATTAAGTCTATAGCTTTGTCTGGTAAGAAACGATCAGTTATATATCTGTCTGCTAAAGTTGCGGCAGATATTATTGCACTATCTTTAATTGTAACGCCATGAAATATTTCAAAACGTTCTTTTAGACCTCTTAGTATGGTAATGGTATCTTCAACAGTTGGTTCTTTAACTAAGACTTTTTGAAGTCTTCTTTCTAGAGCACCATCTTTTTCAATATATTTTCTATATTCTTTTAAAGTTGTAGCACCTATAAGGTGGATTTCACCTCTTGCAAGCATTGGTTTTAACATATTAGATATGTCCATGGCTCCTTCGCCACCTGTACCAACAATCATATGGATTTCATCAATAAACATGATGATATTGCCATCTGAGTCTTTAACAGCTTTTAAAACTGCTTTTAATCTTTCTTCTAGTTCACCGCGGTATTTAGCACCGGCAACTAGTGAACCTAAATCCAATTCCCAAACAGTTTTATCTTTTAGGCTATTTGGAACATCTTGGGCAACAATTCGTTCAGCAAGGCCTTCTACAATAGCTGTTTTACCAACGCCTGGTTCACCTATTAGGACTGGATTATTCTTACTCTTACGAGAAAGTATTCGTATTACATTACGAATTTCTTCGTCACGGCCAATTACAGGGTCAGTTTTGTGATTCTTAACACTTTCAGTTATATCTCGGCCATACTTTTCTAGAGGATTTTTTAAATCTTCTGATGTCTCTGGGTACATAATTATCACTCCTTTCATTCAAGATGTATTATATTACAATAATTAGCACTTGTCAATATAGAGTGCTAATTATTAGTAAATAAAAAGATGAACTATTTTAACAGCTCATCTATTTTTACATCACTTCTATCGTGTTTTATTTCTTCCCATGAATCGGTTTTCTTAATCATACAAATAATGTTAATTGGAATCCATGTTGCTAAGAATAATGAGAAGAAAATGATTCCAGAAAGAATAGAACTTACACTTTTCTTATTATATTTAACAACGAATATATTAACCGCTACATTAGAAATATAGAATATTATAAAGAATAATAGTCCTGATGCATATAGGTATGAGAAGAAGTCTGAAAGTTCTATACCAAAGATATGGAATACAAATAAGACGACACTTAGGAAGAATGATAGAACTACGGCAACTGGAGCTGAATACATCATGAACATATCAAAACATGCAATATTTCCAGTTTTAAAGAAATTTTTTAGTAGTCTACGACCATATATTTTTAGACAACTTAAGGTTCCACTTGTCCAACGCTTTCTTTGTTTCCAGCTTGCCCAGAAGTTTTGAGGGTGTTCATCAAAAGTTATTGCTTCTTCAACAAATGATACTCTGATACCTTTTAAGGCACATTGGCCTGTAAACTCAGAGTCTTCTGTTAAGGTGTATGTTTTAAAACCATCCTTAACTATGTCTTTTTTTATCATGAAGCCAGTACCATTAATAGCAGCTGATCCAGAAAAGTTCATTCTTGCTCTATTAAAGAAAAAGTTTTGAATGAAATAGAATAATGTGTATGAACCGGTTAACCAGTTATCGCTCATATTTTTAGCATCTCTAAAGCACTGAGCTACTTCTGCCCCTTCGCATAAAGCATCGTTCATTCTAGCTAAGAACTCAGGGTGAACTAAGTTATCTGCATCAAAAATGATATAGGCATCTAAATCTTTTCGTGGTTTTAGATATTCAAAGGTGTATGCTAGGGCGTCTGCTTTTACTTTTACTGGAACTTTGCATTTGATTATGGTAGCTCCAGCTTCTCTTGCTACACCTTCAGTATTATCGGTACAGTTATTTGGTACAACAAAGATTTCATATAAATCTTCTGGATAGCGTTGTTTTTGTAGGCTTTGAATTAAAGCCGGAATTACTTTTTCTTCATTTCTTCCAGCGATGATTATACCAAATTTATGTTTTGGTTTGTGTCTGCCAAACATGCTTTTATGGTAATTTTTGAAGCCAAATAAACCTGTTATTCCAAAATATGTTCCATATAAAAAAGCTAGTATAAATAAAAAATAATAGATTACGACAATTACTTCTGACATTTCAATCTTCCTTCTATATACAAATTAATCTACTTTGATTATACTATATCATTATTTAAAATGCAATCGACTATTCAATAATACTTGCAATTATATAGCCTGTTATAAAAATTGAGACGCATGATAAAATACTACCACTTGTTATGTATGGTATTAGTTTAGTAAACATAAACAAAAGTGATGATAGCATAAATATTTCCAGTATTATTTCGATTTTATGCTTTTTTCTTTTTAATAAATAAGAGATGCCTGAAACGATAATTATACTAAACGAAATAAAGCCAAGGCCAAAAGTTATTAAATAACCAATGTTATTTAAACTATATAGTTTTAAAATATCATTATAGCATCCAAGAACCATATATGTAGCGGTGCCACTTACACCCGGTATGAGAGTTGTAAAAGACTCTACCATGCCCATAAAAAATGAAGTAAAGTGATTATTTATAGAAATAGGCGGTACTCTAATAAATAAGTATATTAATAAGACGATAATAGAACATGGAATTACTATTATGGATTCACTATTTAATTTTATTGTTTTACTTAGGAGGCCAATAAAGAAACACATTGTAAACAAGTAGTAATTATTAATTAAATAAAGGATTAATGGACTAAAGATAAAAATAGAAAGAATGATACCAAAACCCAAGAATAAAAAATAGAATATATTTTCTTTAATATATGGTAGTTTGTTAAGGGATTCTTCATAAGCATGTAAGGACATGGCTATGTGGGCTCCTGATACGCCAGGTATTATTTTACCAATTCCAATTAATAAGCCTTTTAAAAAAAGAATAAGATAGTTCATAGATTCACCTATTATATCTTATTCATTTTATATTTGTAATATTAAGGAGTTAATGATTCTATAGTTTTTTTCTTTTCATCATACTGTTTTTTCATTTCAGCATACGAAGAAGCGTTTTTACAATTGGTTGATTCAAATTTTGGATTGTCACCAAGTTCCTTTATTTCGATATTATCATACATATTATTAAAATATATATTTTTTTCTATATAGAATTCTTCGTTTTTTAACCAACCTTCCATAAAAATTCTCCCATATTCTTTAGAAAGTATTACATGAACACTTCCTTCAAAGTATTTCGGACCTGCCCACCTTTTCTTTAATGAATACTCTTCATTTTTTGTTTCTTCTGAGAAAACATAACATCTTTCAAAGTCGTTATCGTTGTTATTCATCATGTCTATTTGAGTTTGCAAAGCAGCAGCTTCCATAAAGTTTTTATAATAATTCTCAAAGTCTATTTTTCTTTCGTTTTTAGCAATTTCTAGTAACTCTTGTTCTTTTTGTTTTTGCTCTTGCTTCTGTTTATTAATTACTAGTACTCCTATAGAAATAATAAAGCAAATGACAACAATTACAATTATTGTTTTCTTATTTTTCATCCTTCTTAATTCCCTTTTCTTCTTTTTTGGGTGGTTTTGGCAAAGCTTCTTTACGTGAAAGATTTAATCTGCCACGATTATCATAACCCTTACTCTTAACAAGTATTTCATCACCAACTTTAAATAAATCACTTGGTTTATTTACTCTTTCATGAGCAAGTTCTGAGACGTGTACTAATCCCTCACAGCCAGGCCATAATTCAACGAAGCAACCAAAGTCTTCTACTTTAACAACTTTACCTGTGTAAATCTTATCTTCTTCAACTTCTCTTACGACATCCAGAATCATTTGTTTAGTTGTTTCAATAATATTCTTATCTGTATGGTAAATTATTACTCTTCCATCATCTTCTAGGTCTACTTTAACAGCATCTTTATCATTTACTGTTTTAACATTAGAGGCTTCTAAAATGATTTTAGTAATTGTTTCGCCACCACGACCAATGACATCTTTAATCTTATCTGGATTAATAGTAAATGTTTCAATCTTAGGTGCATATGGTGATAATTCTTTCCTTGGTTCTTTAATACAATCTGTCATGACCTCAAGTATTTCAAGTCTTGCTTTTTTAGCTTGAGCTAGAGCCTCTTTTAGAATTGATTTTGTAACGCCTTTAATTTTGATATCCATTTGAAGAGCTGTGATTCCTTCAGCAGTACCTGCAACTTTAAAGTCCATATCTCCCATATGATCTTCTAGTCCTTGAATATCTGTTAATATAGTGTATTTCTTTTCATCTTTGCTAGTAATAAGTCCCATAGCAATACCCGCTACTGGAGCTTTAATTGGTACACCTGCAGCCATAAGAGAAAGACATCCTGCACAGATGGTTGCTTGACTTGATGAACCATTACTTTCCACTATTTCTGATACAACACGAATTGTGTATGGGAATTCTTCTTCACTTGGAATAACAGCTGATAAAGCTCTTTCGCCTAAGGCTCCATGACCTATTTCTCTTCTTCCTGGAGATCCATATCTTCCTATTTCACCAACTGAGAATGCTGGGAAGTTATAGTGAAGCATAAATCTTTTGGTATCTTCAATGCCTAGGCCATCAAGGATTTGATGTTCTCCTAAGGCTCCTAAAGTAGTAGTTGCAAGACTCTGTGTTTGACCACGGGTAAAGACAGCTGAACCGTGAGTTCTTGGAAGTAGGTCTA
The DNA here is from genome assembly GCA_902766135.1 of uncultured Erysipelotrichaceae bacterium. Classification (GTDB taxonomy): domain Bacteria; phylum Bacillota_I; class Bacilli_A; order RF39; family UBA660; genus Ventrenecus. Next base: position 6,221 of record CACXCK010000005.1, on the reverse strand, counting down.
CCATTGCATCAAGTGGTCTTATTTCATCCATCTTACGACCATCTGGACGAATGTGATGCTCAGTAATTAGTGAACGAACAGCATCGCCTTCTAGATTGCCTAAAATCTTTTTAACTTGTTTTAGTTTAGCTTCATCTGCTTCATAAATTTCTGTAAAGTGTTCAATTGATTCTGTTATTACTCTTTCTACTTCTTCTTGACTTGCTAATTTATCTTTTATTTGAATACCATTTAAAATATCATCATAAGCATAATCAGTTACATCCTTAACTATATCTTCGTCAAGAGTTGCTACTTCTAATGCCACTTTTTCTTTGCCAATTTCATTTATAATTGTTTCTTGAAATTCGCATAATTCTTTGATTGCTTCATGACCAAACAAAATAGCTTCTAACATTGTTTTTTCTGAAGCTTCATGGGCACCTGCTTCAACCATACAAACAGCATTCTTAGTACCGGCAACAGTTAAGTTTAATTCACTAATCTCTAATTCTTCAGTTGTTGGATTTAAAATAAAATCTTTACCAATTTTACCTACTACAACACCTGATACAGGTCCATCAAAAGGTATTTCAGAGATACCTAGTGATAAAGATGAACCAAGTAGTGCTGTCATAACTGGTGAGTTATTTGGATCTACTGATAGAACGGTGTTAACAACTTGAATTTCATTTCTTAAATTTTCATCAAACATTGGACGAATTGGTCTATCAATAATTCTTGCTGCTAGGGTTGCTTCGTCTGTAGGGCGTCCTTCCCTTTTAATAAATCCACCAGGTATTTTACCTACTGAATATAATCTTTCTTGATATAAAACTTGTAGTGGAAAAAAATCTTGAGTTATTTGATTTTTACCCATTACAGATGCACTTAATACTGCCGTGTCTCCATAACGAACTAAGCATGCCCCATTTGCTTGTTTAGCAAGCCAACCTGTTTCAACAACTATTTCCCGACCGTGGAAATCTAATTTAAATACTTTTTTCATAAAAATCCCTTCTACTAAAAAAAGACACTTAAAAAATTAGTGCCTATTTTCTTAAATTTAATTTTTTAATTAATTCACGATATGAAACAACATCTGTTTCTTTTAAATAGTTAAGTAATTTTTTTCTCTTACCTACCATTTTTTGAAGTCCACGTTTTGAATGGAAATCGTGAATATGAGTTTTAAAATGTTCAGTTAAATTATTAATTTCTTCAGTTAATAATGCAATTTGTACTTCTGTACCACCAACATCATTTTTGTTCTTTTGGAAATTTTTTATAATTTCACTTTTTCTTTCTTTACTCATTGCCATAGCTATACCCTCCTTATATAATTATTAATCGGTTTATCCAAAGTATTAGGAAAGAGGTCCCTCAATACCGCAGAAAAACTTCTTCGTATATGAATATACTACATTTTTTATGATTTGGCAATTATTTATTCAAAAAATTCATTAATTTTCTTCTTTAAAGTAAAATAATCTGGTACTGTTTCGGATGAATCCTCAATTCCTACAATTACTAAATCATATTTTTTATAATTTAAAAGACAAGCTTTATTATATCCTTTACTTGAAATACTTTTTAACTCATCAATATCTATTTCATATTTTTTTAAAAAATAATCATTTTCATGTACTCTATTTAAGTTTATTTCTTTACCAACATATATTTTTTTATTCTTGTTATTATTTTCTAAACGAACAGATGTAATAAGTGGTATGGTAAGTGATAGTTGTTTAGTAACAAGGTTATCAAAATCTTTGGTAATTCGATTAGTAAAAGATGATGAACCTATCTGATATTCAATTGTTTTCATAACTCCCCCTGAATATGTGTGTTACTATAACAAAAAGTATTCTTTTTGTCAATTATTTAAACTTTCTAGAATACTTTCTATTAGACTCATATTATCCATGGCATTGCTTATTTTATCTGTCACTCTTTCGTGATGAATCTCTTTCATTTTACTCATGAATTCTTTATATAGATAAGGATTACGATTTAGATACTTTAACCAATATGAATGTTCTTTTAAATAGTTATACATTTTAGGATTTTTAATTATTTCTTGTTGTAAATTATAATCCATATTTAATCCTCAAAAAATTTATTAATAGGCCTTGGAACTTTTGGTAAATTATTAGTTATTTCTTTACTAGATACTTTGGAACCAGTAAGTTCACTTACAATAGATAATGCTTTTTGGGCTGTTTTAATATGATCTTGGATGGAATTCATATCAATGCTCTTTATTTTTGTGCGTAATTCATCGGCTGTAAAAACATTGTTATTATCCTTTCTTATATACTTTTCCCAAACATTTTCATCTTCACCATAGATATCATATATTTCATAGAATTTTTGCCATGTCATGTTATTATTTTTAACATGTTCAATTAATTCAGGATGCTGCTTTGCAAATTCTTTAAATGATTCTTTTTTATCCATCTAAATCACCATTATAGTATATGAATAACGAATAAAAAAAGAAGTGTTCATCACCTCTTTATTCAACTCTAAACGGATCTTGAATAGTCCCAGAACCTGCATTTATAACATTTTTTTTCAAATTAATAACCGGTTTAATAGAAGGTGCAGGATCATCATAATCTTCAGTAATAACATCGATATTCCGAGAATAGTAAAGATTGTGTGCACTTCCCCAACTAATTATTGCTGGCGACATCGTCCATATATATGTACCATTTATTAGGTAACTATAATTATCTATGTCATGCGAATTCAAAACAACTCCAGCCATATTTGCCTCATCTGCGGTTATTAAGCCCACTGGATATGTTAATGCACCATTGCCGTTAGTTGTATCAGAAACTGTAAAGGCATCATTCTTATTTGGGCATTTTAAAGTTGTTTTATTTCCTAAGCCCATTTTTTCTTGCTCTATTAATCTTCCTAATGCCCCGTACATTGTCGGACTATCACCGTATCCATTACCATCGTAAACATAACCACTGCCATTAGATTCCTCATATTCTACAGCTTCACTGCTCGCAAGACTTCTATCATTACAAAATATTTCATCTGCTATATAATTTCCATATGCTTTATAAACCCCAGAACCAGCATAACTAATATAGTTTGATAAATAGTATTCATCTGCTAAATTATTGTAATAAATATCGTCGCAGTATTCAGCACTTCCCGCCAATTTGGAATGATTGTTGCCAAAATAACAATACCCGTTTTGATAATTTCCAACACCAACATATTCAATAACAGATGAATCATAATAGGAATATGAACCTTCCCATCCTGTTCTATAAACATTATTACAGTCTTCTTCGCTGGCACTAAGACTAACAACAAGATTACCATCATACCTGCACTGATTATTAATAGAATACTTATACCATCTATCGATTGTAGTTTTAATATTGCTATCGTGAATATTTGCATGAGTAGCTTCATAAGTGTTAGAATTTGGCGTTCCATACATATATCCTACATAGGCATTGTCGTCTTGATTTGTATTAAAAAAATCGTTATCCAGCGTCATTGATTGAAGAGTAAAAAGATTATCGCCATTCTGATAATTATTGGTCAAGACTTCGTTTCTATTATCTAAAGAATCAATAGTATTAGCGTCTCCAGAATAAATCAATCTAACTGTACCATCGCCATTTATACGCACTATCCTCCAATAAAAATCTGCAAACTTAACATAATTATTTGTTACATCTCCTCTAAAGTAGTAACTAGTTCCATAATCATCTTCCACTTCATAGATACCGCTTGTTTGAGATGCCCATGTTCCTTCTTTTACTTCATTTAATTCACTACCTTCATAATAGATTACATCAAAAATAGCAGATGAGCCAGAGACAGTAACATTGGTAATTTTTTTTACTTCATTATTTGCTGTTGGATCTGACATGTAAACCACTTCATTAGCACCAGAAACAAAATAAATAAAATATTTATTTGTTAAATCGTTATAACAAGAACTAATTTGACATGTCGTATAATTTAACAATGTATAAATGCCAGTTTGTTCATCATAAGAAAAATCACTTGCATACGTAATATAATCGCTTGAGGATGTCTCCTGACCATTATACTTGTTTCCTGCAGTTTCGCTAGAAGGGCTTTGTCTTGCAAAAACAGGATTAGAAGAAGATGATTGCAACACATTAATACTACTATTAAGTTGATGTAAACGGTCTAAAGTTTCATCAGCAAGGCTTCTAAGATTGTCTACATACTTGACAGTTATCTTACTATCAAAATCTAAGCCTTGTTGATTATTTTGATTGCCATTATCTAAATATTCATATACAACATAATATGTATAATAATCATCTGGTGTTGTATCTGGTTCTGTAAACTTATTATTACTAATTAAGAATTCTACTTGTTCTAGTATTTCCTCATCTGTATCTGTTAAAGCTCCTTCATATACTTTGTCTAAAGCCCCAGTTATTGTTAATGTATCTTGTTTAACATATTGATTATTAGTAATTGTTAATTGTCCTTCTTCGCTCTCTATATTGTTATTTGTAGCATCACTTGTTTTATATAAAGTTATTTTAATATCGCTTCCAAAAGCCTCTGGTACATTTGCTTCTAAATTTATTTCATATATGCCACGGCCATCGGAATATGGTGATATTGTAAATGTTTGGACTCCAATAAATCCAGGATAAATATCTCTTCCTACATTAGTTGTATCAAATGTAGTATCACCATTAAACTCTACTTCGCCTAGTGTGGCAGTTGTTGCAGAGCTTTCCGCATTAGTATTTCCTGTACCTTCTACACTTGCACTATAATAGGCATATGTTATACCTATAGTTATGACTAAAATACTACCTAATAAAAGAGTTAATCTTTTTCTTTTATCTTTCATATTATCACCCTATTATATTAATTATAGCAATAATTAAATATGATGTAAATAAGGTAATTGCAATAAAAAAGAAGACATTAGTCTTCTATGATTGTAAATCCATTGCTTTCTAATACTTCTTTTTGATGTTTATAGTTTTTAGAACGATAGTATACTGCGGCTATTTGGTTATTGTTTCTATCTTTGTTAGCCTTTTTAAGAGCATTAGATAGGTTATTCTTATCACTCACAACATAAGCTATCTTTTCTTTTTTAGATGGAATTACAAATCCTCTTTCTTCTAGAAGAAGAACAAGTCTTTCAAAGCCGATTGAGAAACCACAGGCAGGAACACTTTGATTAATAAAGTTACCAACCATGTTATCGTATCTTCCACCGCCTCCAACAGAAGATGCTAAATCATCAACTCTTATTTCAAATATTGGTCCTGTATAATAGCCCATGCCTCTAACAAGAGTTGGGTCAAAGACTATTTTGCAGTCTAAGTCTTCGCTTACTTGTTTCATTATTTCATCTAAACTGTTAACTATGTTTTCATCAATTTCAAAATTTTGACAGAATTCTTTTAATGGAGAGTCTTCCATAAATAGTTTTAAGTACGCATCGATTTTTGATTCATCATAACCGTCACGCGTTAACTCTTCTTTGACACCTTCAACTAATATTTTGTCTAGTTTATCTAGTGATATTAGTATGTCGTTTGCTTTTTCAATTGGAAGGCCAGATGAAGCAATCATAGCTAATAATATTCGGCGATCATTTATTCTTATTTCAAAATTATTGAATGATAATCTTCTTAAAAAGGTGACAATGGCTTCTATTAATTCTATTTCAGCCAAATTCGTTTTTTCGCCAAAGATATCTAAGTCACATTGCATAAACTCTCTAAATCTTCCCTTTTGAGGGCGGTCAGCACGATAGACAGTTCCATATTGAAAAGCTCTAAATGGGCTTATTAAATCATTCATGTTGTTAGCATAAAATCTTGTTAAAGGAACAGTTAAGTCGTAACGTAGTCCTGAATCTACTAAATCATTCTCGTTAGTAGCTTTTTCTAAATCTAGTTTTTCTCCTCTTTTTAAGACCTTGAATATTAGTTTTTCATTTTCTCCGCCTTGATTACTTGTTAGGTTTTCAATGTGTTCTACAATTGGTGTTTGAATAATTTCGAAGCCAAAACTCATATATGTTTCTTTCATAATACTCAAAACATATTCTCTAATTTCCATTTCTCGTGGTGTAAAATCACGCATTCCTTTAGTGGGAATCTTTATAAATGACATTGTAATTCCTTCTTTCTTGAAGGTATTATATCATATTTTTGATATTATTAATAAAAAATAAGCAATTTAATTGCTTATTT
>CACXCK010000004.1 GCA_902766135.1 uncultured Erysipelotrichaceae bacterium | reverse complement strand
CTAATATTCATAACATTTCCTCTTTTCTCATTATTTTTAGGCTTTTATTGTTATACTAATATTTGTTACACTTTGACCATCGCCACCTCCTGCATTTATGTGATTAGATATTACTATTACGTTTTTGCCGTTCCCATAAAACTCTTTTATTCTTTTTACTCTTTCACTTGGACTAAGTGTTTCATCGTTTGTTCTTGTTATGGATACTGGTATGCCTAATTTTTCTAATTTTTCTTTCATATACTTACTTATTTTTAAAGTTAAGTCTTTTTCTATTATGTTATTTCCTTCTGCGCCCGGATCAGAGCCTCCATGGCCTGGATCTATTACTATTTTATAATTATTCATAAAATCCTCCTATGAGTATTTTATGAGTAATACTTTTTTAGGTTATTAAAAAAACACCTTATAGGTGCTTTGTTAGTTTTTTAGGATTATTGAAACGACTATCCAGAATTTGTTTTTGTTCTTCAGAGAGCATTTCTTCTTTTATTGCTGGAATTTTTGGTAAAGATGTATTTCTAACCCAGATATCTAAAAAATCTTTAGTAATAAATTCTTTTGGATAGGCATAGTAGTCTGGGCATGTCTCACACATAAATAAATAGAATTCGTAATTATATAATTCTTTATTTACATAAGTGCATGGTAGATATTGACCAGTTTGCTCATCATAAATATATTCTTTTGGAAAACTGTATAACTTACCTGTTTCATTATCCCTTATAAACCATTTACGATGCAATTTTGCATCTTCTAAGTTAAATCCATTAGATGAATAATAACTAGGTGTTATTTGCCAACTATATCTTCTATTCATAAACTCTCCCTCATATATAAATTAGGTTCTATGTTATCACTAAAAGGTAAACAAAGCAAGTATTATTTAATTCCTAACATGATCATTCGAAGGACAGCTATTAGGTTTTTCTTAGTACTTTGAGGTAGATTTTTTAATTCTTTAATCATGTTTAAGACTCTATTGATACTTATATCTTTTAATTGGGTAATATTAGTAATACCTAAGTTATCGAAGACTTTAAATGTTGCGGCGACAAATAGTTTTTTTTCATCTTGAGTCATTTCATTCAAATATTCTTTTAAGTTTGTATTTAGTCTTTGACTTTTTTTAGATAAGACAGAGGTCACAAAATTAGTGTCTTTTACTTCCCATGTATAGGCATCATGTTCTAAGATGCCGAAGCCATTTGAGTTTACGGGGATGATATTTGGTTTGTATAAAATCATGCCGATGATACTATTCTCAGGGACTATTGTTACACAAACCTCTGATAGTTTTTGATATTTTTTGGTTTTAGTAACAAATTCGTTAAAGCCTGGTCCATCGTGATTGTATACTCTTTTAATACGCCAACGTCTTAAGGAATTCATATATGCATACATAGCTAGATTGCCGCCTTTAGAATGCCCACATAGAATAACATTATGATCACTTAGTTTGAGCGTTTTGTTTAGATATTGTTGAGCTTTTTTTTCAGAAGATATTGGATATTTATACATTATTTCAAAGTCTTCTTTCCAACCTATTACGCTGCTATCGGTACCACGGTAGCTTATATATGTTAATTTATTCATTCTAATTGTTATAGCGCAAAACTGGCCTTCACTACTAATATCATTTACCATAAATGATAGTTTGGCATCTTTATATCTTTCGCTCGTAGAAATTGTTTTAACTAATTCATATGAATGTGGAAATAGCCAATCTTCATTTTTAAAGTCTTTGGGTGAGAACTTTTTTAAGAATAATTCACCTGCATCTTTTAAGGTTATGTACTTATTTCTTTTAGATGGAATTATGCCATCTAGTTTAGCATAACTTAATAAAGAGAATACAAGGCCATCAATGTCATTAGCCGGTTCTTCTAAAAATGACTTAGTACCATATTTTTTTAAGTAATTTATTATTGTTTTCATGTTCCTCCTTATTAAATTGTATTTCAAATATAATTTTGATATAATTATATTATCACAGAAAGAAGGTTTTGTTATGAAAAAAAGTCAAAAATATCTTTCTACTCTTGTACCCTTTATATGTCTTTTAATACTTGTTTTTACCATTTATTTCGGGTATATGCTTTTCTTTGGACATCGAAAGCTTAGTTTTCTTGAGGATGTAGAAAGTAATAATTATGCTAGTATTACACATTATGCAATATATGGAATTCATTTAAATATACAAGGAAATATTAATATCGATGATGAAGTAAATGATATGAAATTAATTCTTTCTAATGGTAAGAAAGAATTAGAATTACCATTTATTTATACCAATAATGGTAGTAATTATACTTTTAAAACAAGTCATTATATAAATGAAGGAATTGTATTAGATAATCTTCCTAAAGGGGAATATTACTTGCTTATAAAAGTAAACAATAAGAAATATTATTCTGTTCAAAATAAGACAACTTATGAGAATTTAGAGTATTATACGATTACAAATAATAAAAAGAATAATAAAATAAATATCGAGTGGAATACTTATGATGAATGTCCTACTTTAAGATTTAGTATTAAAGAAGAAAAGTTGCCTAGTGATGTTTATGATATTACTTTGGATCCTGGGCATGATGCGGTAGATCCTGGGATGACTGTATGTTACGATGGAAAATCTGTTATACCTATACATTCTAATAGCTGTTCTTCTGGTGAGTTAATCAAAGAAAGTGATTTAAATTTAGTTGTTAGTCTAAAGTTAAAAGAGTTATTAGAGAGGGATGGATATAAAGTTAGTATTACGAGAGACGATTATCAAGATGAAGTAGATGTATATGCTCCAATGGGTAGTGCTACGATGGCTAATGATACGCATTCTAAATTAAATCTAGCCATTCATCATAATTCACTAGGGGCGACGGTTAATAACGATTATCTTGGCTTTGAAATATATATTGCTAATGATACGGAGACCACTTTTGCAGAATCTTTACTTAATAACTTGAAAAAGAGTGCTAATGCTTATCCTTCACATAAAGAAAAATATGCTATTATTCCTGGAATATATCAACGTTATTTTTCAGAAGAAGAAATTGGTAGTGAAGAATATTATTGGAATACTTCGATGATTTATTATTATAATATTCGTGAAGTTGGAGGCATATCTACTCATGCTGCACAAGATGGTATAGGTAGACCAGAGTATCCTAAAAATGAGCATTATTTATCAAATAATACTGCTGAACCTTACTTATTAGAACTTGGTTATATGGATAATCTAAATGATTTAAAGAATATTATGGATAATCCTTTAGGATATGCTGAAGGTATTAAAAATGCTATTAATGAATATTTAAAAGCATTATAAAAAGCATCTAATGATGCTTTTTTTATGTTACTTTTTGATCTAACAAGATGGTATAGTTTTTATATTCTCCATTTCGATAGACTTTAACAGTCATTTGTTCTCCTACATTATGATTAAATAGAAGGTATCTTAAATAAGCTAAATTATTAACTTCTTTACCGTCTACTTCAGTTATGATATCACCTACTTCAATGCCGGCTTTTTTAGCTGGTGTATTATCTGCTACGCTTTCAACATAAACGCCATTCTTTAAGTCTATGTTTTTTAGTTGTTCATAGTGATAATAGATAGCTTCTTGGACATTATTCATTGAAATACCTAAGTACGGATATTCTATTGTTTGGCCTTTTTCTAATGTTGTAGCATGTTTTATAGCTGTTTCAATAGGAATTGCAAAGCCCATACCTTCAACACCAGATGCAGCTAATTTTAGGGATGTGATACCTATTACTTCACCATTAGTGTTTACTAATGGGCCACCTGAATTACCCGAGTTAATTGCTGCGTCAGTCTGAATGACACTCATTACTATATCTTGCTTAGTTGAGTTGGTAAGAGATACTGGAACTAAACGATTCTTACCAGATATAACCCCTCTTGTAACAGTTCCAGCGTATGTTTCAGCATTTAAAGGGGCTCCAACAGTAAAGACTGTATCCCCTACTCTTATATTTTCACTACTACCTATTGTTGCTAGGTGTTCAATACTACTAGCATCTAGTGATAAAACAGCTATGTCAGAATAAACATCGTGTCCTAGAACATCCACTGTTTCTTGAGTTCCGTTTGTGAACTCAACTTCTATTTCGTCACCCCGTTCAATGACATGATTATTGGTTAATATGTAGGCATTACCATTTTCTTTTTTGTATACAAAACCTGTTCCTGTCGCGTATTTTTGACCTTTGGAAAAAGTTTTAACAACTACTACTGAATCTATTATTTTATCTACTGAATCAGCTATACCGTTATCGGTAATACTTACCTCTTTAATTTCTTTTGTTTCCGTTATTGTTTTCATAAGAGAATCAGGATAAAATCTAATGATTGCGTATAGCGATAATGCTCCGACCATAAAACTTATCAGCGAGGTTAGAAAGATTGCTCTTTTGTTCATTGTATCCTCCTATAATCTTACAATTTCACCATAATTTTTGGGGAAGCCCATATGGTCTAATACTTTGTCTATGGAAATGACACTTAAACGATCTGAAAGAATGTGAATTTCATATTCTAATTCGCCCATTAGTTGAAAGAAATCTTCTTTACGTAGTAATTGTTTAAGAATTATTATTATAGCAAATAAATCATTTTTACCATAGATATATTCATCATTTGTTTTAGGAATGCTTAGTAATATATGATATTTTGTATCTTCTATTGAGCGTTGGGCTTTATGTTCATATAAAATATCTTCATGGGCACATAAATTACGAAAGTTAGCTAGTATTGGGAGGTAAACTATTAATTTTTCACGTTCAATATCAAAGTCTCTCGCGATACTTTCTTGTTCTTCTAATTTTAATATTTGAAATAATTCACTAATAATTCCAAATGACAAAACTTTAACTGCTATCCATAATGGGATGTAGCCATAATTTTGAATGTAGTGTTGGGTTGCTAGATGTTGTCCTCCATTAATACGTATCTGTCTTTTCATTTTCCTTATTAAGTCATCAACTTGTTTTTTTCGTTTATGATCTTGCGTAAAGTTTTTATAGTTTAAATAATCTTCTTCTCTTATACCGTATCTTGCTGATAAGATGTACGATGTAACGCTTTTAATATTATTTTCAATTATTAGAATGTTTTTGAAGATTATATTTCTAATATGCCTATCAAATTGAAACAATGCATAGAGTTCTTCAAAAGTTGTGTTTGGAATAAAGTTTTTAGTTGATGGACTTTGCATAAATAGAAGCCTGTAGCCACTTAAGAAAAAGTAGTTTTCTCTTAAGAGAATCTTTTTAGCTTCTTCTTCATTATTTATGGTTAGTCCTTTGCTTTTTAATATTTCAACTTGTTCAGACACTGTTTTAAATGTCTTGTTCATGCTAGCACCCCATATCATATTATATTATAACATAAGTTGATTATTAATAATAGATTATTTTTTAGAGACATTAATATTTTGTAATTGTTGCTATTATTTTATATAATATAAGAGGAAGTGATTTTATGCCATCTATAGTTACTCACGAATTATTTAGTAAAGATGTTTTAAAGAATGTTAAGCATTCTGATAATATAGATTTAAACACTTATAAGATTTTTGCCCAAAGTTTTGATATGCTGTTTTACTATTCTTTTTTCTTGCCAATGTTCGGGAAAAAGGAAAGAGATTTAGCTAATTATGCCCATACTCATGAAGTTAATAATTATTTTAAAAATATTATTACATATATTGAGAGTCATGATTTAACTAACAATTCACAGGTGCTTGGTTATCTTTACGGAAGTATATGCCATTATGTTTTGGATAGTTATTGTCATCCTTATGTCTTCTATTTTACGGGTGATGCCAATCAAGATAAAAGTAAAAGGGGCGAACACGAAAGAATGGAAGTATCTCTTGATGCTTATATGCTTAAGTATAAAGAGAATCAGGAACTTTGTAAAAGTAATATGACTAATAGATTATTTCCTAAAGTTATTGTTAGTCCCGCTTTGAGAGATTGTATTGAGACAACTTTTGTTAATACTTTTGGGGTAGATAAGATGGGCAAAAAGTATTTTAGAGGTGTAAGAACTGGAAGATTTATTATGCGCTATTTTGTAACTGATAGACAAGGTATTAAAAAGCAAGTATATAAAGTTAAAGATTTGTTAGTTCCTAGTAAAACAAGAAAGTATCAGTATTTTAGTTTTTATATAAAAAAAATAGATTCTTTCTTTCTAAATGATAATCATAAAACCTGGCTATATCCTGCTATGCCATCTATTAATAGAAAATATTCATTTGTCGAGTTATACAATGAATCTGTTAAGGATGCAAGCAAAATTATAAATAGCATAGATAGTTATTTTCATGGCCAAAAAAAGTTAGAAGATGTTCTAACTTTGATTGGAAATAATTCTTATGTCACGGGTGTTGACGCTAGTGAAGTTCACTATATGACATATTTTTATGAAGAATAAAAAAGCTGTAAGAATATTTACAGCTTTTATTATTACACTAATAGTGAGAATACAGATAAGACAAAAATGTTTATTAGGGCAATAGTTATAACTACTTTTAAGGCCCATCTAAACCATGTAGAGTACTCTACTTTAGCTAATGCTAAACCACCCATTATTGCACCACAAGTTGGAGTAATTAAGTTAACTAATCCATTGGCAGCAACCATTGTCATTACAGCAACTTCTGGACTATATCCTAAGTTAGCTGCAAGTGGGCCAATGATTGGTGTTGAAAGTGTTGCAAGACCAGATGATGATGGCACTAAAACTGATAGCACTACATGTAAGATGTAGTTAAGCGGAACGAATCCTAATTCAGGTAATTTTGATAAGAAATTTGAAGCATTGTAGATAATGTAGTTATCCAAATGTGTAATACCCATTAGAACGCTTGCTCCTCTTGCTACAGCAATAACAAGAACGACACCTACCATGTCATCGGCACCATCAACGAAAGCATCAACTATACCTGCTTCGCCTAAACCGTTAATAATACCAATAATGATAGCCATAATTAGGAACCATAGAGCGGCTTCATAGAACCACCAGTTACCTAAAGATGATCCTGTCAACCAACCAGTAATATTGTCAAAAATTGTAATATTGAATTCTCCCCAAGGGATGAAACCAACAATCATTACTATAAATGTTAATAAGAACAATAGTAATGTTGCTTTTTGTTTGCCTGTTAGTTTTGCTTCTTTAGCTAAAGACCCTTCAAAAGCCCCAAATTTTTTCTCAGCAGCTTTTTGCTCTCTTAATGATAAGAATGTTGAGCCTTTATCTGCTTTTACTTTAGCTGCATAGTGCATTACGAATAAAATAGATATTAGAAGGGTTGTTAACCACAAGAAGGTTGCAATTAATATTATAAATCCTTGATTAACTTGGATGTAATCTGGTAAAGCACTTATAGCAGCGCCTGTAGCAAATGGGTTTATAGTTGAACCTAAAACACCAGAACCAGCTCCAAGTAAGACTACCGCTGAACCTACTATTGGGTCCATTCCTGCTGCCATCATTGTGGCGGCAAGTAAAACATAGAAACCAACTGTTTCTTCTAGCATACCATATGTTGTACCACCGATTGAGAAGATGAACATTAAGACTGGAATTAATAGTAATTCACGGCCTTTTAACTTTTGAACTAGTACTTTAATACCAGTTTCTAATGCTCCTGTACGGTTAACAATAGCTAGGAATCCACCTAAAACCATAACAAATATTGCAACATCAACAGCATCTTCAAAACCTAAGATTGGTGACATCAATATTTGTGAAAGCGTAGCTCCTACTGTACCGCTTCCATCGATAATTGTTTCTACCCCATCAATTAATTCAAATTGAGCATCTGGCAAGATATGAGATAGAATTCCTAATCCAAATATTAAGATTAGAATGATTGAAAAAGCCGAAAGCATCTTTTTTGACTTTTTCGTTGCCATATTATTACCTCCTTTTAATTAGTGTACCATTTTGACCTTTAATTGCCTCGCTAGCATGTTCTAAAGAGCCGATTATTGCTTTTCTGTCGTCACTTTTTTCCACGAAGCTTAAGCAAGCTTCAACTTTTGGCAACATACTTCCTTTGGCAAATTCATTTTCTTTGATATAATTTAATGCTTCATCCATTGTTAAAGTGTCTAAGGCAGTTTGATTTTCTTTATTAAAGTGGATAGATACCTTATCAACAGAAGTTAATATTAGTAGTGTGTCAGCGCCTATTTGATCTGCTAAAAGAGATGCTGATCGGTCTTTGTCTATAACAGCTGCGACACCTTCTAATAGTTCTATTTTATCTGTTTTGATAACTGGTATTCCACCACCACCTGCGCATATAACAATGTTGTCATTATCAACTAATTGTTTAATAATATCTTTTTCAACTATATCAATTGGTTTTGGAGAAGGTACTACTCTCCTGTATCCACGACCTGAATCTTCAACAAATGTGTATCCTTTTTCCTTAGCGATTGCATCAGCTTCTTCTTTGGTATAGAACATACCGATAGGTTTTGTTGGATTTTCAAAAGCACTATCATTAGGATCTACTAACACTTGAGTGATTAAAGTCGCGCAATTCTTTTTGATTTTTTGTCTTTCTAATTCGTCTTGTAAGCATTGTTGTAATTGATAGCCAATATATCCTTGACTCATACTTCCACATTCTGGGAATGGCATGTCTGGAGTACCAGCATTACCGTTAGCTGAGTAATCCATAGCAAGTAAGATTTGGCCAACTTGAGGGCCGTTACCATGAGTTAAGATTATTTTGTTACCATCTTTTATTAATTCGACAATGATCTTAGCTACGCCCTCTAGAAGACGTAATTGTTCTTCTGGGGTTGTACCTAAAGCGTTACCACCTAAGGCAATTACAATCTTACTCATTATTCGCCTCTCATTGTAGCACAAACTACTGCTTTGATTGTGTGAAGTCTGTTCTCTGCTTCGTCAAATACTTTTGACTGTGAAGACTCAAATACTTCATCTGTTACTTCCATTTCTGTTAAGCCATATTTTTCATGAATCTCTGCCCCAATAGTAGTTTTTAGGTCATGAAATGATGGTAAGCAGTGTAAGAATATTGCATTTTTATGAGCTAGACTCATAATATGACTATTTACTTGATATGGTTTCAATAGTTTTATTCTACTTTCCCATACTTCGTCCGGTTCGCCCATTGATACCCATACGTCAGTATATATTGCGTCAGCATCACGAGCAGCTTCAT
>CACXCK010000003.1 GCA_902766135.1 uncultured Erysipelotrichaceae bacterium | reverse complement strand
GTCTGTGGATTATATGGGAGAAACCAAGGATGGAAAAGAATATTATTTAAAGACGGCCATTGATTGTGCAGGAGATGTTAAATGTATTGAAGATGCGACTGACTATGACTCTAATAATAATCAATATTTATATAATGCTTATGTTATTGTTGATGGTAACTCAAATGTTAAGTTATCATTTGAGAAAAGTTCTTTGATAGAAGACGATGATGAAGAGATTGGCGAAGGAGAAGTAGAAAATCCAAAAACTGGAAGTTATATTAGTTTATTTATAATATTACCAACATTTGTAATTATTTTCCTTATTGGTTTTATGGTAAGAAAGAATAAATTATATAAAATTAATTAGTTGAAGCAATGCATTATATGCATTGCTTTTTTATTGAATAATCGTTGTTGTTGTGTTATATTTGTTTATAGGATAGAGGTAGTGCGATGAGAATAAAGAGAATACTAATTATAGTAATTTTATTGGTGCCATTTGTAGTTCATGGAGGAGAATTAAACATTATTAATCTTGATGGTGGTACAGGGAATAAGTGTTTAATATTAGAAAGCAACGGTAAGTATTTATTAAATGATAATTGTATAATTAATTCTGGTTATGTTAAATCTTGGTTACTGAGAAAAAATGTAACTAGTGTTTCCTTGTTTATTCATAACTATGCGTCTTTATATTATGATATTGTTTCTGATTTTATTGATGACGAAGACATTCATATTGATAAAGTGTTTTTACCCGATGCTAATATATTAAGAAAATATTTAAATGATGATAATAAGAATCAAGTTTATTGGGAAATTTTAAATGAACATTATCAAGTTTATTCTTATTTTATAGAAGATGGCAAAAATAAAAATTATGATGTGGTAGAATTAAAGCTTGGATCTTCATTTAAGTTTGGCGATGCTACTGTTGATATTATTGCACCAACGAAAGAATATACTATTGAAGAATTTGATGGTGAGTCTTATTATTATATTTATGCTATGTCAATAGTGGCAATGGTTAGTGTTGACAATACTAAATATCTTATGACTGATTACTTGATTCCTAAATCTCTTGTTGATTTGTTAGATAGTGATACTAATTTAAAAGCCGATATTCTTACTTTTTATTCCCATGAAGAGTCGGATTGTGATTTAGCTGATTATATTAGAGCGGTAAAACCTCGTTTTGCCTATTCTATTGATCCTCATTATGGAATGGTGCCCCAGTTAAATGATCTTGCTAGTCCTTTTTCTACTGGTTGTAATGTTAAAGACACAATAACTAGCATGGCTAATTATTATAATAATGAAATGAATGGAACAGTTACTTTTAATGTAAAAAATGATGTTATTTCAACACTTAGATGTGACAACTGTTTTAAAGTAATGGTTAATTATATTGATAAAGATACTAAAAAACAGTTGGATACTTATTCGTCGTATTTTACTTCTAATTTACCATTTTATTTAGGTAATATTAATAAAGAGTTTAAAAATTATAAATATGTTGATGATGATATAACAGATGGTGAAGTTATTAGAGCAGAAAAATTTTTTACGGTCAATTATGAAGCTATGCCAGTGGTCATAAATCATAAATTTGATAATAATAGTGATGAAGCAAAAGTCGTCATGCTAGTTCAAAAGTATGTAAATGAAAATTTAAGAAGTAAGTTATATTTAAATAATTTAAGAGATTGGAATGCTTTATCAGTAGAGTATATCGGAGATACGCCTGAAGGAAAAGAATATTATTTAAAGACCGCAGTAGACTGTGATGGTGATAAAACATGTATCGAAGATGCTACAGACTTTGATTCTAATAATAATCAATATTTATATAATGCATATGTTATTGTTGATGGTAACTCAAATGTTAAGTTATCATTTGAGAAAAGTTCTTTAGTAGAAGATGATGAAGAAGAGATTGGGGAAGGGGAAGTTGAAAACCCTAAGACCGGAAGTTATATTAGTTTACTTATAATACTACCAACATTCGTAATTATTCTACTTATTGGATTTATGGTAAGGAAGAATAAATTGTACAAAATAAATTAAATGAAGTAATGCATAAAATGCATTGCTTTTTTTATTGAAGAAAAGGTCTTAGTGTGATATATTTTATATATAGAATAGAGGTAATACAATGAGAATAAAGAGAATACTAATTATGCTAATTTTATTAGTGCCATTTGTAGTTCATGGAGGAGAGTTAAATATTGTTAACATAGCTGATGATATTTATGGTAGTTGTGTTGTTCTTGAAAGCAACGGTAAATATTTGCTAACTGATAATTGTTTGATGAGTGGAAGTTATCTACGTAATTGGTTACAAAGAAAAAATGTTACAAGTGTTGATGTTTATCTATCTAATTATAATTTATTTGGAGAGATGAGACTTAATAGTTCGCTTTCCCCATCTAATTTAAAAATTGATAAATTTTATTTACCTGAAATAAGTGGAATAAGAAAATATCTTACTGATGAATATAAAGCTACTAATGAAGAAAATTGGAATGTTTTTTCGATGATTAATGAATATTATAGTGATATTGTAGATGGTAGTAGAGAAAGAGGTTATGAAGTTGTAACACTTAAAACAGGTGATAGTTTTAGTGTTGGAGATGCTAAAGTTGATATTATTGGACCAACTAAAGAGTTTTCAATTTATGATTATGAAGGGTTTATACAGGAATATTTATCGGATTTAAGTTTAGTCGCTATGGCAAGCATTGATGGTAAAAAATATTTAATGCTAGGAAGCATGGGTTTTAATTCGGCTAATGACTTATTACAAAAGAACGTTAATCTTAAAGCTGATATTATGGCAATATCAAATGGCTATAAAATGGAGTGTGAAGCAATGAAGATTCAAAATGTTGCTAAGCCACTTTTTATGTATATACCTGTAATTAGGTATTTAGCTGACAGCTTTGGAGTGGTTCCTTCAGATCCTGTTGTAATTGAATGTGATCCTGATGGTGAAGTATACAGAATGACAAATTATTATACTGGCAATGAAAACGGTACAGTAACTTTTAATATAAAGGATGGGGTAGTATCTACTAAAAGATGTGATAATTGTGCGAAAGTAGAAATTAATTATATTGATAAGAATAGTAAGAAAGAATTGGGTTATTATTCGTCTTATTATAGTACCGGAAAACCTTATTATTTAGGTGATACTAAAAAAGAATTTAAGAATTATAAGTATGTAGATGATGATATAACAGATGGTGATGCTATAAGGGGAGATAGATCATTCACAGTTAATTATGAAGAGATACCAGTTGTAATTAATCATAAATTTGATAATAGTAGTGATGAAGCTAAAGTTGTCATGCTCGTTCAAAAGTATGTAAATGATAATTTAAGAAGTAAGTTATATTTAAATAATTTAAGTAATTGG
>CACXCK010000002.1 GCA_902766135.1 uncultured Erysipelotrichaceae bacterium | reverse complement strand
GAAGGCATTAAACAAGGTCAAAAAGAGAAAGAAATTGAATTGATTAAAAAAATGCTAAACAAGAATTATAGCCTTGAAGAAATATCTGAGATTACCGGATTAAATATCAAAGAAATTAATAATATAAAATATCAGGATTAAAATCCTGATATTTTTTTATTATCAACTATTAAATAACTCTTAGAATAAAACTTTAATTTACTATAATTATTAATACCATATATAAATACTTCTATATTATTATTTAAGAAATAATTATATAAATTAGGTGTAATAACGCTAGATAATAAGCATATAAAATCATAATTATTATATTCTTTATCACTATTTAAAACATAATTTAGTACACCTAATTTATAATTATTACTTTTCCTCTTTATCTCTTTTATTAATCTTTTATAAAAACTCATTATATAAATATTTTTATTTTTATATTTATCTAACAATTTTAAAAAGCTATCAATATCAATACTATAATCCTTTATTTCAAGTAGTATTATTTTATTAGTCTTAATACTTAATATACTTTCTAAAGTAGTAATATTATATTTACTCTTTAAAACATTTAAGTTTGTAAATCTAATTAAGTATGAATCTATTATGCTATTATGATTTATTATATAATGCTTATCTAAAGTTTCTCTTACATCACATTCTATACCCATATATTCATCACTATCTAATGCCCTCTTAATTCCCTCATAACTATTTTCTTTAATATTACTATCATGATATCCTCTATGTAATATGAAATTATTCATACTACATTTTATTAGTCTTTTTTTCGTCCTAGAACAATTAATTTAAATAGCATTAAAATAACCGCTAAACCACCTAAAAAAACTATTATTTTTAAATGTGGTATTTGCCTATCTTCTTCTTCATTTTCTTGAAATACAGGTAACTCTTCAACACTCTTATTTAAATAAAACACATAATCTTCATGCATATTATCTTTAGATACAGTAAGTATTTCTTTATCATTATCCAAATTTATGTCAAGTGTTGCCCCGTCTTCTAATTCATAATCTAGTTCTAACTCATCACTGCCATCATTTAAATCAACTGAATAATAATTATTAGTACTTTGAAACTCTCTAGATATCACCCCATTTAATACTTTTAAATCTTTAATTAAAGAAGCATTTACTACAATAGGGATAAATAATACTATAAAGAATAAAAGTCTCTTAAACATAAAAAAATCACCTATTTCTAGTATGATTTTATTTAATAAAATTATTACAACAATTTAAGTAATATCTCATTCATTACATATATTTTATCATGAGGTATTTTTAAATACCCCTTACTTGCAACTAACTCATTATTCTTTAATAAAGCCTTAATTGGATACATCTTATCTATTCTAACATTATATAACCTTTCAAATTCTTCCATGTCAACACCATCTAAAAGTCTAAGCCCTAGCATTAAATGATTATCCATAATATCTTTTTTAGTAAGTAACTCCTCTTCCCCTTGATAATTACCACTTAAATACTTGGTTAGATTTTTGGTATTCGTATATCTCACCCCATCAAAGTACCCAGAGGCAGATAAACCAAAACCATAATACTCTTCATTATGCCAATATGTTTTATTATGTAAAGATTCATATCCTTCCCGTGCATAATTACTAACTTCATAATGTTTATACTTTTTTTTCTTTAGCATTTTACATATAAGATTATACATCTTTAAGTCTTCTTCTTCATCTATTGGTTTTACTCTCTCATTATATAACATCGTATGTTCTTCAATCATTAAAGAATACGTACTAATATGCTCCGGCTCCAAAGAAATTATTTTCTTTAAATCATCTTTTAAACTATCTTCGTCTTCCCCAGGAACAGCATAAATAAGATCTAAATTAACATTATTAAAGCCGTATTCGCGAATTAGTTTCATTTTTTGCTTAGCATCCTCATAATTACTATGTCTATTTAATAGTTCTAATTTAATTGGATTAAATGATTCAATACCTATACTTAATCTATTTACCCCATATTCTTTTAAAATAGATAATAATTCTTCGTTTATATCATCTATATTACATTCAAAAGTAAACTCTATTAATTTATTCTTATTAAATAAATTAGTTAAGGAAAGATAATGTCTTAAAGCTTTAGGCCCTAAAGAAGAAGGCGTTCCACCACCAAAATAAATAGTACTAACTTCTTCTCCGTTATATCTTTCTTCAATTTCAGCCTTTAACGCCTCATAATACTTACTTACCCAATGAGCTCTTTTAAGCACTTTACAAAAATCACAGTAAGCACAAATACTTTTACAAAAAGGAATATGAATATATACCGAACTCACTATTCATCCCCCTCTTCTAAAATCGACAAGAATGCCTCATTAGGAACTTCTACACTTCCTACCATCTTCATTCTCTTTTTACCTTCTTTTTGCTTTTCAAGTAATTTTCTCTTTCTAGAAACATCTCCGCCATAACACTTAGCAAGTACGTTTTTCCTTAGAGCACTTATATTTTCTCTTGCAATTACTTTCGACCCAATCTGTGCTTGAATAGGTATTTGAAACATCTGTCTTGGAATAACACTACGTAGCCTCTCTACAATATGTTTTCCCCGTTTATAAGCAAAATCTTTATGGACTATCAAGCTTAATGCATCAACCACTTCTCCATTAAGTAAAATATTCATCTTCACTAAATTACTTACTCTATACCCAGATATTTCATAATCAAATGAAGCATACCCTTTCGTACTACTTTTTAACTTATCAAAAAAATCATATACTACTTCCGATAAAGGTATTTCGTAATGAATATTTACTCTTTCGTCACTAACATATTCTAAACTCTTATAAATCCCTCTTTTATTTTGACACAATTCCATAATTGTTCCGATATATTCAGATGGGACAAATATATTAGTTAAAATATATGGTTCTTCCACAAACTTTATATGTTCCTGCGAAGGGAACATATTTGGATTATCTATTTCTAATACATCGCCATTAGTAAGAGTTACTTTATATATAACACTAGGGCTTGTTGTAATTACATCAAGACCAAATTCTCTTTCAATCCTAGTTGTAATAATATCCATATGTAAAAGTCCTAAAAATCCAACTCTAAAACCAAAGCCTAAAGCTGAAGAAGTTTCAGGTTCAATTGTTAAAGCCGCATCATTTAGCTTTAATTTTAAGAAAGCTTCCTTTAAATCTTCATACTTATTTGGTTCTATTGGGAATACCCCTGAATAAACCATCGGTTTCATAGGCTTATATCCAACTATTGCCTCTTTTGCGGGGGTTTTACTTAATGTAATAGTATCTCCTACCTGTACATGTGATATATCTTTTATAGCTGCCGCAAAATAACCAACCTCACCGCTTCGAAGAGTATCTAAATGTTCTTCATTTGGTGTCCGAACGCCAAGTTCAGTTATCTGATATTCTTTGCCACTTGCCATAAATTTAATTGTATCTTTCTCATGTAACACGCCATCAACAACTTTAATAAGACCCACAACTCCTTTATAAGAGTCAAAATAAGAATCAAATATTAAAGCTCTCAATGGTTTATCATTATGATACTCTGGATATGGAATTCTCTTTACAATTGCATCTAATATATCTTTGACACCCTCACCAGTCTTACCACTACAAAGTATTATTTCATCATCTTTGAATCCTAACACTTTCATTAATTCTTGTTTAACTTTAGGAATATCAGCATTAGGCAAATCAATCTTATTTATAACGGGTATTATTTTCAAATTAGCTTCCATTGCTAAATATAAATTAGCAAGTGTCTGAGCCTCAATCCCTTGCGCTGCATCAACAACTAATATTGCCCCTTCACAAGCTGCTAAACTCCTCGAAACTTCATAAGAAAAATCAACATGCCCAGGAGTATCTATTAAATTAAGTTTATATTCTTGATTATCAAAAGTATAATTTAAAGAAACAGCATTTAACTTAATTGTAATACCTCTTTCTCTTTCTAAATCCATACTATCTAAAACTTGATTAACCATTTCTCTTTCCGACAATGCTCCTGTTATTTCTAACATTCTATCAGCTAAAGTACTTTTCCCATGATCAATATGAGCTATAATCGAAAAATTACGTATATTTTCTTGTTGAATATTTTTTTGCATAAAACCACCCTTAATAATTATACTCACTAGTTATTCCAAAATAGCTTTCCATCGTAATCCAATCACCATTATTATATAATTTACTTGCTAAATCAGTCCCAACATATCTAAAATGCCATGATTCATACATATATCCTGTCTCATTAGATTTGCCACTAGGATATCTAAGTATAAATCCATACTTATATGCATTTTTACTAAGCCAATTCGCTGGCGCTGTTCCATTAAATCCACTTGAAATACAAGCATAACCAGTTACACATACGTCGAATGCAAGCCCTGTTTGATGTTCACTGTGCCCTGGTCTTGCCGAATATGTATCAGCTGCAGCCTTCCCATCTCTTGCTACATAATTATTATACAAGCTACTTTGTGTACTAAAAGATCTAAATCCACTTTGCGCCCACATATTAGGCATCCCATCCGCAATAGCAGCGGCAAACATTTTATCAGCAGCATCACGAGTTTCACTAGTTAATCCTCCTGGATTATAAGAACTAGGCAAACTATACGTCTTATTAGCCACTAAGTAGCCATCAATATATGTAACACCATTTTTTGTTACTCCACTAAAGCCTTTACAAGTTGTAAAAGTTTTATCAGGCATTACTGGAGCACTAGGTGCTGCATAATAATCAATCTTCTTTTCTTTAACAACTAACTTTGATTCTTTACTTGTCTCATTACCACTACTATCACTTGCTTTATAAATAATAGTATATTCTCCAGGCTTAGAAGTATCATAATCTCCTTCTACCTTAACTTCAATTTCCTCTAAAGAGTTATCTTGAGCACTAATACCACTTAACAAATCAACATTACTGCCTTCTACCACTTCAATGCTATCCTTAACGCCATGAATTACAGGGCCTTCCTCATCAACTACATTAACTTTAATTTTGACCTCATGAGTTTTGCCAAACTTATCTTTAATTAAAACAGGTATTTCTTGACTACCTAACTTAGAAGTATCAACATCTATATTATCACTTACAATATCGCCATTTTTTACCTTTTTAATAGCATCATTTATCTTGTATGCTTCTCCATATGAAATTGTAACTTCCCCTTCATACGATAAATTTAACTTAAAAAGATTATAAAACAATAACCCTAACCCACTAATAACAACAATCGATAATATCAATACCAAACAATTTTTCTTATTAATCCTTTTTTTATTTCTTTTTTTCATGTCGTCACTTCCTGTCATTATTGTACTAAAAAATAGCACTAAAATCCAGTTCTTTAAGTAAATAATGTTTTACATATGTCAACAATAACATCTATTCCATGTCCCATTACATCTTCAATAGCATGTGATATCTTATATCCAGATTTACTAAAATTATTAGCATAGTCTTTTTCCTCTTTAATGTAATCATTTAAAGAAACATCTTTCCCACTTTTTATATCATTTTCAAACTCTTTCATCTTTTCTTCTGTAATAATAGCCCTACTACCTGTTATTTTTTCATAATATCCGGCATCTATCGCAATGGTTAAAGAAATATAAAGAAGAAACAATATCCCAAGTAAACGAAGCCATATACTTTTTTTCTTTTTTTTAGGTTCCAAAAGTATCACTCCTTCACTAATTCACTAATTACCTTAGCTAAAATATCAATCGTATTAGATATTTCTTCTAAATTATTATATACACTCCCTACCTCGATTAGAATAACATTATGATGAAAATCTTCATTATATATCCCATTTACATATTTCCCTGATTTTCTTAATATTCCTCTTGAAATATCTGATACATTTTTATTTAACATGTCACTCATTCTAATCGCTAAATCCATATTTGCCTGATACCCTTTAAATCCTTCACCTATTACAAATAAAATCCGAGCATACCTTTTGCCACTAAAATCCACATAAGAAGTGGAATAAGGATTAGAATCACGGTGTATATCAATAAAATAATTAAGCGTTGGCCAAGATTCATAAGCACTTTCTAATAGCTTTCTACTAGCCATATAACTACTATTATAATTCCAGCCATTAACTCTTAATATTTCATTAATAGGTGTATTTTCAACCATCGATAAAACCCCCAAATTATTAAGTTTTTCTCTTAAATAATAAGAAGCTAACATCACTGTTGGCACGACATCATGTTCTCCAAGAACCCCACCAGTATATTCTTCCCCCTGATGAGTATTATATATATAAACTAAAGGATTAGGCTTATTTTCTAAGGGATCTGGATCTTCTACATACTCCATACTACTTAAAGAGCCAATATACTCTTCATCACTAACAGGCATTCTCCCAATCGAATAATCAAGTAAATAATCATAAATAGGCCCAATGCTTTTACTCTTACTATTACGAACAGAAGAATCAAGTAACACCTCAATAAACTTAGGATTTTGAAACAAAGAAGAAAACAAAAAAAGCCCATAAACAAATGTCAAAAGAATAATCATAGCAATAATAAACTTATTATTTTTCTTTCTTTTTCTTCCTTTAAATACTTTCATATCCTTCACCATTTAAATTATACAAAACGAAAATAAAAAAGAATGTCACATTATGACATTCTAATAAACAATTATTAACCTATTTACTCATTGTTTTAGTTAAGGACCAACCTCATAAGGGTTAGACGCTGTACCAGAGCCTTTAGAGAGACTTCCAGACTTCAGATTGATAACTGGCCGCACGCCGTAAGTATAATCGACACCATAGTGGTTCAAGCCTCCAGCGTAATCGACAAGGTGTACGTCCGCATAACCATAATTATATACATAAGGCGAGCCCGTCCAATACCAATTTCCGGTTGTTAAATAATAGTTATAATTCTCTCCCCATACTCCGCCAGCTATATTTGCTT
>CACXCK010000001.1 GCA_902766135.1 uncultured Erysipelotrichaceae bacterium | reverse complement strand
AGATTGTATCCAAGTATGATGATGCAAGGCAATAAAATAAATGATTATTATGCTTCGATTGGTTTAAGTGAGTTACAATTAAATTCTTTTGAAAATAATAAAGATTCTTTATGGGAGAGGGTAATTGAAAGTTATAAAATTGATAGTTTTATTGGCAAGACAATGGAGAATATTTATAATGGCGATATTTTGATGGCTAATTTTGAACGATTAGAGGATGTCTATTCTAAAGTAGTTAAAGATAATCTCTTTAATGATAAAAATGCAATGATGATAATGCAGTATGTAGTTTCTCATTTACAAACTGACTATTTATTAATGAAAAAGTATAGGAATGAAATAGAAACAAACAAAGCTGGTTTTAATTTTGATGAGTATTCTAAGTCGTTAGACGAAGTATTAAGAAAATATGGAGTTAATCACACTATTTTAGATGCCAATAAACTTAGAAATGTAATTGCTAGTAATTTAAGTAGAGAACAATTTATAAAGAATTATCATGTTAAAATAGAGGATTTTTTGCGAGAAAATCAGAGTGTTAAACAATTAGATGAAATGGTTAAAAACAGTATTGGCTTGGATGTAGTGATAAGCCCTGAATTAGTTTTCTTTGACGTAAATGATGAACAAATTAATTATTTGTCAAAAGATGAAAACTTTATTTTAAGTTTTAATGCTGAAGTTGATTCTAAAGAAAAGTGTGTTGTTCTGCCAATTAAAAATTTGACATTTGGTAATTTAAAACAAATACATGATTATATTAAAAGTATTAATGCAAGTTTATATTTGGATGATGAAAAAAATATTAAATCTAGGTAATATGTAGTAGTGGTAGCTATTACATATTTTTTTTGATTCATGGGTGTGGTATAATAACCTTAGTAAGGTGATTGTATGCAAAGAAAGACTTATGCTTTAATAGATGGAGATCAAATTTGTAAGAATGTAAAAAATATAATTAAGAATTATCCTGATTATAGATATTATTTTGGTGTTGTTAAGAATAATAGTTATCATCATGGGATAAAAACAGTTATTGATATGGAAAGAGGGGGAATTAATTATTTTGCCGTTTCTAGTTTAGAGGAAGCTTTGGAGACAAGAAAATATACTAAGAAGCCTATTCTTTGCTTGGAAGTAATACCAATAGAATTTATTGATGATGTAATAAATAATGATATTACTATAACTATTGATTCTCTTAACTATGTAAAGGAATTAATAAATGGTGATATATATGATAAGTTAAAAGTTCATTTGGCAATTGATTCAGGGATGAGAAGACTTGGATTTTGGGAGTCAAAAAGTTTAAAGGAAGCGTATCTTTTACTTAAAGATGAGAAGAATATTATTATAGAAGGAGTTTATTCTCATTTTGCAACTTCAGGAGTAATGGATCCTTATTATGAAAAGCAGGTAGAAGTTTTTTTAGATATTACTAAAAGTATTCCATTAAAAAGTATTCCAATTGTTCATATGGGAAGAAGTTTAAGTTTAGTTAATCATCCTAAGTTATCTTTTTGTAATGGTGTTCGTTTAGGAATTGTAATGTATGGTTTTTCGCAAAGTAGAGAAGTGGATAATTCTTTGAAAGGGAAAATCCGTGGTATGAAAATGAGACAACTTCAAAAGAAGTATGGAATTAAAGATGTTACTTTGCAAAATGATTTGGATGTTTTGCCAGCAATGAAATTATATACTAGTGTGATGAGTGAAAGGAAAGTAAGTGCTGGAGATGTTGTTGGTTATTGTACTAAAAAGGTCGAAGAAGATGGGTATATTCTTACTTTACCGATTGGGTATGCTGATGGTGTTGATGTACGTTTTAAAAATGTTTCTATAAATGGCAAATTATATCCAATTTTAGCTGATTGTATGGATATGTTGATGGTTTTTACTAAAGATTATATAGAAGTTGGGACCGAAGTTGAAGTGTTCGGTGATAATATATCTATTAAAGATGTTTGTCGTAATTTGAAAATTAATGCTTATCATCTATTTCAAATGATTTCTTCTAGAATTTTAAAAGTACATGTATCTAAAGGTGAAAAAGAAGAAATACGTTATTAGGAGGGTACGATGGAAAATATTAAAATATTAATTATGGGGAGTGATGCTAATGCTTATCATATGGCAAGAAGTGCTTATGAAGCATTTCAAATTAAGCCACATTTAATTGGTAAGTCTAGACTTGCTTTTACGAAGTTTTCTAATATTTTAACAATTCAATATAATGATTATTTGTGGGATGAAGAAAAGTTTGTAGAAATTGTTAATGAGTATGCTAGAAAAAATATTCTATTTAAAATTCTTTTAATTAGTACGAATGAAACATATAGTATGTTTATTGCTAAAAATAAAAGAAAACTGGAAACAAATTTATATTTTTTTGAACAAGATGAAAAGGTTTTGGCTTCATTAACTAATAAAGAAAACTTTTATAAAACTTATAAGAAGTCTGTTTTAAAATTTCCTGATACTTATTATTTTGATGTTTTAAATGATAATATTATTCCATCTCTTACTTATCCAGTTGTTTTAAAGCCTAGTAATGTTGTTAAGTATAATCATATTAGCTTCCTCGATAAACATAAAATTTATAAGTTAAAAACTGAGGAAGAATTAAAGACTGTTATAAGGACGATTAAGGATTCTGGATATGACGATAGACTTATTATTCAGGAGTTTATACCTGGTGATGATTCTTATTTATTTGATTCTGTTGTTTATGTTGACCGATCTGGTTTAGTTAAAATGATTAGTTTTGCTAATATAGGTATTCAGGAACGGAGTAAGACAATGATTGGTAATGCTGCAGCTTTGATTAATGGCTTTAATCCTTTTGATGGTGATGTAGCTCAGATGAAGAGTGATATAATTAGTTTTATGAGCGATTTAAAGATGAGTGGGATTTATGAATTTGATATGAAATATGATAGCCGTGACCATACTTTTAAAGTGTTAGAAATTAATGCAAGACAAGGGAGATGTAGTTACTATACTACTCCTTTAGGGGCTAATTTAGTGGAATTAATGGTTAGAGATTTAATTAATCATGAAGTATTAGAATTTAATGATTTACGAGATGAATATTTGCTTTCTTTTGTTCCAAAACAAATCATAAAAAAGTATGTTTCAAATGAAGCGTTTAAGAAAAAAACATTAGAATTATGGAAAAAGAAAAGAGTTAGTCCGATGGAATGTCCAAAAGATAAGAATTTCAAGAGGTTTTTAATGATGAAAAAAAGGCTATGGCATTATAGTAAGGAATATAAAAATAGTTACTGGGAGGAATAAGTATGTGTGGAATTGTAGGATTTGTTGATAAACGTAAGAAAAAAGAAAAAGAAAAAATAATTGAAAAAATGGCTGATAGAATTATCCATCGCGGACCAGATGGAGCTGGATATTATGTTGATGATGTGGTGGCTTTAGGGCATAGGAGATTATCAATAATTGATTTAAGTACAGGAGATCAGCCTATTTATAATAAAGACAAGAGTAAAATG
The DNA here is from genome assembly GCA_902766135.1 of uncultured Erysipelotrichaceae bacterium. Taxonomy (GTDB): domain Bacteria; phylum Bacillota_I; class Bacilli_A; order RF39; family UBA660; genus Ventrenecus. The sequence goes on along the minus strand of CACXCK010000001.1, from coordinate 1,836 downwards.
ATTATTTATAATGGTGAGTTATATAATTATAAAGAGTTAAAGAGTGAGTTAGAGAGTCTGGGATATGAATTTCAGACAAAAACTGATACGGAAGTTATCTTGTTAGGTTATGAAGAATGGGGCGATAAGTTATACAGTAAACTAAGAGGAATGTTTGCGTTTGTTATATATGATAAGAATACTCATGAATTAGTTGGGGCAAGAGATTATTTTGGTATTAAGCCTTTCTATTATTATCAAAATGGAGATACTTTTATGTTTGCTTCAGAGATTAAAACTTTTTTGGAACATCCGGATTTTGTTAAAGAAGTTAATACAAAGAGTTTAAAGATGTTTTTAATATTCCAATATAATGTTAAGCGTGAGACATTCTTTAAGGGAGTATTTAAACTTAATCCTGGGGAATACTTCCATTATAAAGATGGCAAGTTAGATATTAATACCTTTTATGAATTAAAATTTAATAGGGCTAATAATAAAAAAAGTTATGAAGAAATAAAGAGTGAGTTAAAGGAAGTTATTGAAAAGAGTGTGTATGCTCATCAATTAAATTCAGATGTTGAAGTTGGTTCTTATTTGTCTGGCGGTGTTGATTCTTCTTATGTTGCTAGTGTAGCTTTACCTGATAAGACTTTTTCCGTGGGATTTTCTTATGAGGGATTTGATGAAACTAATTATGCAAAGGAATTGTCAGATTTATTGGAGATTAATAATAAAAGGAAGAAGATAAGCGCTAATGATTTTTTTGAGGCTTTTAAAAGTGTTCAATATCATACTGATGAACCTGATGCCAATTTGTCTACTGTACCATTATATTTTTTATCTGAACTTGCAGCTCGTGATGTTAAGGTGGTATTATCAGGAGAAGGTGCTGATGAGATGTTCGGAGGGTATAATGAGTATAATGATCCTAAGTTATTAACAATTTATACTAAACTTCCTTTATTCTTAAGAAAGTTTAATCGTAATGTTTGTAAACATTTACCACATTTTCCAGGACGTAATACAATAATTAAGTATGGAAGACGTTTTAGTGAATACTACATTGGTCATGGTTCTTATATGGAAGAGGATGAAGCTAATAGAGTGTTGTGTCCTAGTTTAAGAAGTAATGAAATGATAAGAGATATAACTGAACCATTACTTCAGAAAGTAAAAAATGAAGATGAGTTAACTAAGAAGATGTATTTAGATTATCACTTATGGTTACCTGAAGATATTCTTTTAAAAGCTGATAAGATGAGTATGTCACATTCTTTGGAACTTAGAACACCTTTAATGGATATAGATGTTTTTAAGTATGCTTCGACGATACCTAGTAAGTATTTAGTTAAAGATAATAAAACAAAATATATTTTTAGAGATATTGCTGATGATAAAGTGCCTTCTGAGTGGGCGAGTAGAAGAAAACTTGGCTTTCCAGTGCCATTTTCGAAGTGGCTTAAGGAACAAAAATATTATAAAATTGTAAGTGACTATTTTAATAAAGATTATGTTAGTGATTTCTTTGATAAAGAATATATTAATAAAATATTAACAGAGCATCATGATGGTAGTCATAATTATGGTCGAGAAATATATAATATTTTTAGCTTTTTGGTTTGGTATCAGGTGTATTTTGTGGAAAATTAGTGGAAAAAAGCAGATTATATGGTAAATAATTTGCTTTTTTTGTAAAAAAAAGTTTAATTTTATTGACTTTCAATGGAGGATTTGGTAATATTTTAAGTGTCTTATAAAGACGGGCGTTTAGCTCAGTTGGTTAGAGCATCTGCCTTACAAGCAGAGGGTCTGGGGTTCGAGTCCCTAAACGCCCACCATTTGCCGAAATAGCGT